>CAZXBG010000162.1:0-7937 GCA_964638865.1 uncultured Chitinophagales bacterium
AAAACAATACGTATAAGAGCGCGGGCCACCCAAATTCAAATTACAGTTTTTCAAAACGAAATGCAATGATTTTTGATACCGGTTTTTATAGAAGACTTTCCTTGGAATAGAGGATTGTCCCCAACTTTTAATATTGACCCGGTTTAAGTCCCGAATGCACTTTTCAGTATGGAGCATTAGCCAACAGCAAGTGTGTGCTTTGTGAAAAGGAATCTGAAGGAAGCTTTAAGCACACAGTTTGAGCTGACGAACAGAAACTGTATAGAAGGCGGAATGATAATGGTGATGTTGCTAAAGAAACAAAAGCCCAATTATTGTATGGATTATAATTACTTAAATACAGCAGCTACATGAACGGGAAGCTGATACTCTTACCTTGAGAGAAGACCTGACAGGTTTCCAAAACCTGTTAGGTTGAGATGCTGAAACCTGTTAGCTCGAAATTCTCAAACCTATGAGGACTTCAGTCTTGGGAATAACCTGTGAGGTCATTGATGTCTGATTAGGGTTTATGGAGAAATATTATCTCGCATAAAAAAACCTCCCTGAATAAATCAAGGAGGTTTAAAATCACTTTATTTATAATTTATTCTACAACAAAATTTCTGATAGTAGCCTGTGCTCCATTGGAAATTTTTGCCATGTAAACACCTGCTGGATATGCACTGATATCGATAGCAGTATTGAAAATAGTACCAATTCCGGTATTTTGGGAATATAGTACTTGTCCTGCCATATTCACAATGGAAACTATTGCGTCTTGAGCATCGCCAAAGGTCAAACTTAAATTTAATACGTCATCCGCCGGATTCGGGAAAATGTTGATTGAAGTCAGGTTTTCGATATTATCTACACCAACACAAATGTCAGCGGTAACATTTTTACAATAATCGTATGCCGATCCACCATAATCTACTGCCAAACAAACTTCGTAGGTGCCGGGCATAGGATAGATATGAACAGGATTGCGTTCTGTGCTCACTGCACCGTCGCCAAATTCCCAATAATAGGTTGCATCATCCGGTACTGCCGCGAAATTGGAAAGATCAGTAAAGTTCTTTTGTAAACTAATGCAAGGAGATGGCGTTGTGGCTAAGAAATTTACTCCCTTTGGTGCTACATACCAATCGATATAGGCGTGTTCCCATGCAAACAGATCTGTATATGCCAATGTGCTCACATAAAATCCGTTCCAGCCAGTGGCAGAAATGTTGTAACGCACATCAGAACTTGCAAAACCATCCTGATTATCAGAATATTCAGACCAGGAAACCGGTGCACTTTCTAAAAGTTCCTCATTACATAATAACCAAAAACGGTTCAAAGGATTTTCGATCAAAAACGGAGGGTCTGTGAAATCCAAAAGGGTATCACCAATTTCGTAAGGTTGACCCGGAATATATTGGAAAGCTACACCCACGAAATGGTCAGGTGAATTTTTATTGATCGTAAGATCAAGAGGAATGGTAACAGATGCAATATTAAAACTGGCTGTATCTTCGTTATCCATCAGGAAGGTATACTCAGTATAAGTTCCGTTTGGTTTGTTGTCCTGATATTTATATTTGGTAAGGAATAGGCTGATATCAATACCTTCGTCAAAATCGCCATTTGCATCATTGTCGATGTAGTATCCTTCCTGATATACGCTGGAATTCGGTGCAAAAACATAAACTTTCAGGGTATCAGTATAGGAGTCATTAAACCTGTCGTAAAAATAATAGAAACGAACAGAGTCAATATCAAATGCGTGATCTTCATTGAACCAATCATCAGCATCACCGATAACGGTAAAATTATCATCCACAAAATCAGATACATAATCTGAAATCGGATCAAAAATATGCGAATATCCATGTCCGTACCAATAAAAATCCTCACCTGTTCCGGTTACAACATAGGTTGTAGAATCAGGCCAAAGTGGCACTGAGGCAAGATTTTCAAGTGTCCAGCCATTTAAAGCATAGTCAACGGCGTCGGAGTAATTTACCCAATAATAGTTAAGTGCACGTTCGCCGGCGGTTGAGGCTGGTTTAGTAACATCAAATTTGGTAGCTGTTTTGGCATTCGGAACTTGTGTGTTGCCATATTTAGCATCAGTTTGATAATTTAGAGGAGCTTGTGCATTAATGGAAGCTGCAATTATCAAAAATGTAATAAGTAAAAGATTTTTTTTCATAACTTTCCTTTTTCAAGATTTATTTCTTTACAAATATACAAATTCCATTTGAAATTTAGTCATTTCAGTGTCAGTTAACAACAGTTTTGTTTTACTTAACTATCCTTAAGAAAACATGTTCTGCACCTGGCTTCATACTCTTCCTTTTCTCCTAAAAGAACTTGGGCATTATTGTTAACTTTTCTGTAGGAACGAGAAGCAATATTTCCGCATTGCATACAAATAGCATGCACTTTTGTTATATAATCAGCAATTGCGAGCAGATCGGGCATGGGCCCGAAGGGTTTGCCGCGAAAATCCATATCCAACCCTGCTACTATTACTCTGGTGCCTCGCACTGCAATTTGTTCACATACCTCAACAATCCCGTTATCGAAAAACTGAGCTTCATCTATACCAATAACATCTACACCTTCACTCAGTAAAAGAATATTAAGGGAATTGTTAACCGGAGTTGATACAATAAATTTTTCATCATGAGAAACAACATTTTGTTCATCATAGCGGGTATCGATGGCAGGTTTAAATATTTCCACCTTCAAATTAGCTATACGAGCGCGCTTCAGACGGCGAATCAGCTCTTCCGTTTTGCCGGAAAACATCGATCCGCAAATTACTTCTATCCAACCAAGGCGTTCTCCTTTCAGATGAGGTTCAATAAACATAATTTTGCAAATATTATTTTTGGTACGAAAATACGTTTACAAGTTGGTTAAAACTACATAATTAAAAATGGATACTAAAATCACAGAAATTGAAATACTGATCGACAAGTTGAACTTACTTTTCAATTCAGTAAAAAGCGACGGACACCTTGATAAGTTTGAGATCGAATTGTTGAAAAAATATGTGCGTCAACTGCAAGAAAAAATCGACTCCATAAGTGATGGAACAAAACAGGAAAAAAAACCGGAAGTAAATGTTGTCCCGGTGGTCCCAATTGAGCCGATCATACCAAAAGTATTGCCTGAGGAAATAGCACCTCCCGTGATAGTTGAAGAAGAAAAACGGGAAAAGGAAAATATCGTAGCTACTGATAAAATAATACATCCTGAAAAAGAAACCCCTAAGGTTATTGTAAATCCCTATGCAGAAATCAAAAAAGAAGAAATTAAACCAATAGAAGAGGAACAAAAAAAACCTATTCATAAATTAAAGGAAAATGCAGAAGAGGAATTGAATAAGGCGCTTAATAACAAATTATCCAGCAATAAAAAGACCTTAGCTGAAAGGATTCACTCTCATAAAGCAAAAGAGATCACTAGTGTTATTGACCTCAACGACAAATTATTTTTTATTAAAGAATTGTTTAAGGGCGATGCAAGTGGTTATTCAGTTGTACTCAAAAAAATAAACGGTATGAATTCTTTTGAAGAAGTAAAAAAATATATTCAAAATGAATTATCCACCCAATATAATTTCTCAGAAAAAGAATCAGTGGAAAGATTTTTAGAAGTGGTGAAGTTGAAATTCGAATAATGAGAAATGAGTGGTGAGTGATGAGTTGGTGAGTGGTGAGTTGGTGAGTAAGGAGTAATGAGTTTACTCCAACTTCACTAAAAATATTTACTCCTGACTAATGACTCTTGACTATTTGGTGAGTGGGCCGTGGCAGCAGGGAATTGGTAAAATGCTCTCAGTGAAGATTTCAGTAACATTTTAGGTTATGAGTAATGCCCGCCCGGATGACCCCGGTCGGACGGGAGTTATATGTATAAATTTAAAGGTTGATTCTTTACTCACGATTCACGAAATTATCAATTAAATCTGTAAACTGGGCTCAAATTATTGCCTAGATTGACAATTGGAAATCGAAAATTGAAAATAAATCGCCCGTGTCCATTCTCCATTTTCAATTCTCCATTCTCCATTCTTCCATCTCCATTCCCAATTGTTTCTCCATTGCAGTAACTATTTGTTGTGTTCCTCCAAGGTGCAATTGAACATATTCTTCGGCCTCGCTTGCTGCACCTTCATAAATAAATTGAAATTGATTCATCAGGTTTATCCTGTTCAATAATTCATTGTAATCGCGAACATCGAAGGCGGCATTTCTATTGGTTAATTCTATAGCCTCGTTGAATTTTTTAAATTTCGGTCCGAATATCACAGGTTTTCCATACACAGCAGCTTCCAAGCAATTATGTATACCTGCATTAAATCCGCCGCCAATGTAATTTAGGTCGCTATATTGATACAGAGATGATAACATTCCGATATTGTCGATAATTAATACCCTTTTTCCGATAAGATCGGCTTCAGTAGCTTTATTTAATTCGGAATAAATGAGAGAAAATTTTGCGAATATTTTTTTTGTTTTACGCATATATTTTTTCTCAATATTATGCGGAACAATAATGATCTTAAAATTTACAAATACCAGGGATTTATAAAAAGCCTTTGCAAGTAATCTTTCATCCTTTGGCCAGGTGCTTCCGGCAATTATTACATTGTGATCTTTCACGAAGGTGGAAATTTCGGGAAAATTTTTCTTGTTTTCTGCAATGGTTTTAACCCGATCAAAACGTGTATCAAAACATATTTCCGCAGTTGTTATTTTAATATTTTGCAATAGGGTTAAAGAATTTTCATTTTGCACGAAAATGCGCGTATATTTTTTTAATGCAGTTTTGAAAATTGGGGCATACCACTTAAAAAACAATTGATTTTTTCTGAATATACCCGAAATGAGAAATAGGGGAATTTGTTTTTTATGCAGGGCGTTAATATGATGTATCCAAAATTCATATTTCACAAATATTGCAATATCGGGTTTTACAATAGAAATAAATTTTTCAGCATTTGCTTTGGTATCAGCCGGTAAATAACAAACATAATCGGCAAAGGGATAATTTTTTTGATTTTCATATCCTGATGGCGAAAAAAATGTCAGCAATATTTTAATATCAGGGTATTTGGACTTTAAAGATTCCATTACCGTTCTTCCTTGTTCGAATTCACCAAGAGAGGCACAATGTATCCAAACTGTTTTTTTATTATTATCCTGAAATTGCAGTTTTAAATTTTCAAATAAATTTTTTCTCCCACTTACCCAAAGCGATGCCTTTTTATTAAATAAAGATGCAATTTTTATTAAGGTATGATAACATCCGACAATAATGGAATAATAAAATTGCTGAAATAGAAACATGGATGCTCCAAACACTATCACAAGCACAAAAACAATAGCAACTTCTTTCATATTAATTTGAATAAAATTTACGGGTGGGTTGTTCAAATATTGGCAGGTTCCAACTTATTTTCAGATTAACTATCATGTCGAGTCTGGTGTCTTTATCTCTTACCTGCGTATCATAATTGATGGATCTTCTGTTTTGTGTAATTCCTTCGGTTACCTCAATTCCGGCGCGAAAATTCACAAAATATTTATTGCTGAACAAATAATATCCTATATATTGGTTGAATGCGAGGCCATTGGTGAGCCTATCGTATCCTTTTTTATATTCTTCTGATAGCTGCGGCACTGCAGTTTCATCTATATAGATCCAGATATTGTGTTGCAGAAAACCGATTCCTCCCATAAAAGTAACCCCGGAGTTAGGGTTTATGCTTAAAAGCCTGGTGATCTTGCCAACCTGAAGGGATGCTGTAAATCCACTCTCCCAAAGAATGGGATCATACTGAAGTCCATCAGTACCAACAATATAACCCTCCTCATTCTTTAAATTATTCAAAATTGTATCCTCTCTCACCGCACTTCCATAGATAAAAGCTCCACTTACGCTATATAACCAGTTTTTGTTCGTTTTGTATTGATAACCGCCCCCAACAATGGCATGCGGGCCAAAACGATCGGCAAGATCAGCGGCCGGAAGCCCCACACCGAGATCTATTGTAATAATATTTGCTGAAACACAGCTATCATTCAAATTTATTTGTGCAGTCAGTAAGGCGACGGAACAAACTATCAAAAGAGTAAAAAAAATATATTTCATGTTAAGAGGCTCAAAATTACAAAGATTGTGGAGTTTGTGAACGCCTTCCACCTGCTTATATTATCTTTGCCGATTGAAATTTGACAATGTGATGAAAAAGATACAAATGGTTGATCTTACAGGTCAATACCAAAAAATAAAGGAGGCAGTAGATGAGGGTATTCAGCAGGTTATTGATACTACACAATTTATCAATGGTTCAGCTACTAAAGAATTTGCCTCCGGATTAGCCACATATCTTAAAGTTAAACATGTAATTCCATGTGCCAATGGAACCGATGCCTTGCAAATAGCACTCATGGCACTGGGGCTTAAGGAAGGCGATGAGGTGATCTCCATACCGTTCACTTTCGTAGCTACAGTGGAGGTGGTTGCTTTATTGAAGTTGAAACCTGTTTTTGTTGATGTGGATGAAAATACTTTCAATATTGATGTTAATAAAATTGAAGAAAAAATAACTCCAAGAACAAAGGCCATAATTCCGGTACATCTTTTCGGGCAAGGTGCTGATATGGAAAAGATTATGAAGATTGCCGCAAAATACAACCTGATTGTTATTGAAGATAATGCACAGGCAATTGGAAGTGAATTAGAAATGGAGGGGATAGGTTCGGTTAAAACCGGTACTATTGGTCATATTGCTACCACCTCTTTTTATCCCACAAAAAATCTTGGCGCATATGGCGATGGCGGTGCACTTTTTACAAACGATGATGTTATTGCGCAAAAAATTAAAATCATTTGTGATCATGGCTCCGCAAAAAAATATTATTATGATGCCATTGGCGTTAATTCACGACTCGATAGTATGCAAGCTGCTATATTAAATGTAAAACTTAAAAATCTTGATGTTTATAATAAGCAGCGTCAAAACACTGCTGAAAAATATGATGCCGGATTAAAAGATATTCCCGGAATTTCAATTCCATCAAGATTTGAAAAAAGTACGCATGTGTTTCATCAATATACCATTAAAATTGCTCAAAACAGAGAAGGATTAAAAGAGCATTTACAGGAAAAAGGAATTCCTTCCATGATCTACTATCCCGTTCCTTTACATCTCAGCGAGGCATATCGGGTTTATGGATATAAACAAGGTGATTTTCCGGTTAGTGAAAAAATTGCAAAGGAAGTATTATCACTCCCCATGCATACAGAATTAGATGTTGAACAAATAGAATATATCTGCGAAACAATTAAGGAATTTGTTTTTAGGCAGAACACCGTTATTGTTTGATTATTTCCTAAAAAACACCATAATAATTAATTATAGTAAAAATGTTCAACAAACTAAGTAAAGGAGAAAATAAAATTTCGGTGACAGGTCTGGGTTATGTAGGATTGCCGATTGCCTTGGAATTTGGGCGTAAATTTTCAGTGGTAGGTTATGATATTGATGCAGAGAGGGTAAAAATGTTGAACGTAGGAATAGATGAAGGTAATGATATAGAACCGGAAGCATTTAAAGGTACCAATGTTTTATTCACAACAGATCTGAATGAACTTGCAAATTGTAATTTTCATATAATAGCCGTTCCAACACCGGTAGATGAACATAAAGTTCCTGATCTTTCGCCCCTGATTTCTGCTACTAAATCAATAGCAGGCATTTTGAAACATGGTGATTATATTGTTTATGAATCAACTGTTTTTCCGGGATGCACAGAAGATATTTGTCTTCCTGTTTTAGAGAAAAGTTCGGGACTTAAATTAAATACAGATTTTAAATTGGGATATTCACCTGAAAGAATAAATCCGGGTGATGTGCAGTATACCTTAAAAAATGTAATTAAAATTGTTTC
>CAZXBG010000163.1:0-7902 GCA_964638865.1 uncultured Chitinophagales bacterium
GGCTGTTCATTCGTGCATTCGTGGCAACCCCCTTTTTTTTCACAATACGGATGAAAAAATTAGCCCCAAATGCACGAATAAAAATATGAATTTCATAATACTAACAACCCACCCGTCGGCTGTTCATTTGAGGCCCTAACCACCGACTTTCGCAGCTAGGTTTGTGGCCACTCTTGCTAATGATAACCCTAAATTTAGGGGCTCACAAACAGCATGATTTAATTCATTATTTATTTAAAGCCGGCATACTCATCTCCGTAAACGTAACATCCGAAGGTATTTCAAATTGTGCTTTTTCAAGATTTGGATTCTCATTTAGCTCAGTAACGTCAATATTCATTTTCATTCCTGAAATGGTCATATCCGTTTTCATTGAAATATTTTTCCATAACCAGAAGTAACCGCTGCCCATTCCCTGCTTGGACATCTCATATTTATCGCATTTTTTATTCATTATCATTTCTGATCCTATCTTTTTTACACCAAATTCTTTTCTCATTTCTTCCGACATTTTTTCATAATCCATTTTAGATGGATCCAACATGTCTTTTAATTGTATTTTATTTCCGGATGTTTTTCCTTCTTCCCATGTATAGACCCAACCCTCTTTATTAAGGGAAATGGTAACCGACTCGATATTTTGACCCATTATAGACATTTTAGTACTTGTTTTTGTCATTTCTTTTTCTCCGTGATCATCAAAATACAAAACCGTAAAGATATCACCGGCCATCATAGAATTTGTAATTTTAGAAGTGACAATTGCAGATTCGAGACCATATCTCTCAGAGGCCTCTGATGCAGAACTTCCATGCTCTGAATTATTGGAAGAACCCTCAGTTCCATCATTTACATTTGAATTATTACAGGAAATAAATTGCAAAGCCGAAATTATGGCCAGAACAGGTAGCGTAATGTTTTTCATAATGTGATATTAAGGTGAAATTAATTTTTTTCCCAAACCATATTTCGTCACCTCGCCAAATACATCTTTCCAAATCCTGATTTAAAATATTGATCTGTGCCAACGTTATATTTCTCTAAAGATTCGCCCGCAAGTTTAGTTACTACACGATATAAATACAATCCATTAGCAAGTTGATCTCCAAATTTATCGGTTCCATCCCAGGTAAATTCGGTAATATTATTTCCAATATGTAAGGCTCCAAGCTCGGCGCGCATGATCTCCCGCACAACCTTTCCGCTTACGGTCATGATCTGAATTTTAAAGTAATCGGGAACCTCACTTCCAGTCAATGTAAAAACAAATTTTGTTTGTGAAGTAAACGGATTAGGATAATTCATTACATTAGAAATCATCGCTTTATTTATCACTTCAAAAGTTATTCTGTAATCAATTGATCCGGCTCTGTTGCCACTCACATCTTTACCACTCAACTGCAATTCATAAATACCATCCTGCTCTAAAATCGGAAACATTTCTACTCTTGCGCTATTATTTTCTGCAAGATTGTTTGTATCGGCCGGATAAAAAATAGTTGTTGTGCCATCAAAATAAAAATCGTGTAAACTTTCATCCGGATATTTTATCGCAATATTCATAAGCGCAGTATCCGATAGTGCCAGATATTGATTTTCATCCTTCAAACTAATGCTGATCATCGGTTTTGCACTTACAATATCACCATCAAAAATATGAACGCCATCAAACGTTACGTCTAATAAAGGATCTCTTACATCAGGATTATTGTTTAATGCTAAATATGCGAGATTATTAAAATGGAACTGCTCCGCCTGGTCATTATCAGGATTTACCTCCACTATCAGTGTATTACTTCCTGCAGGAATATCAAAGGAATTAAATTCTAAAGTAGAGATCATAGTTTCGTTCGTCAATAAAGAATCTTGTCGCGAATAAGGAATATTATGCAATACATTATTCTCATCACGCACCGAAAAATCGATGAGCAAACTATCCATATTATAATCACTTACATTCGTTACTGCAATTTCCAATTCCACGTTTACTCCCCGTTCTATACTATCGCCATTAAATGTAAAATGTATATTAGGATTTAAAGCAGCTTCCGGAACCGGCTGATAAATTACCCGCCAATAATTATATTGTGCGGGAGTTCTTAGTGAATCATCCTTTGTATTTAATTTTAATTTCACGAAGGGATAAAATTCCGCATCAATAAAGTTTATGGTGGTATCTCCACTTTGTAATCCGGTAACAAGAATTGTTTCTAATCCGTTGTAATCAACACCAATAATATCGATACTATTTGTATCGCTTGCTACCGGATCGTTGCTGAATAAACTCCATTGTGCTTTATCCCAACTTGAAGCAGGGCCAATTAAAGGAGTTGCTATAATTCCTTCATTCCAATTCCCCGCTAATGTAATAGCATTTTCTATTTGATTTCCGAATTCATCACTGATGATCTCTTGTTTAGTTGCAGGGTTTCCCTTTAATGCAGAAAATATATACGAACGATCGTAATCGAATATCTGTAAAGTATCAATATCTATTGCACCATATGCGTGAAATGCATCATATAAACTATGACCGTAAATTAGGGTGTCGTCAAGCCATTCATTAAATTCAGCATAATTATTTGTGTATGCGATAAAATAATTACTGTCGGGAACTGTCGACATCATAAATTGATACATATATTCCCTGTTGGCGGCAGAAGTAGTATTAAACATGATCACCTTTTCTGTGGGATCGACAGTGCAATAAGTATCATTATATGGACCTAAATTTGACGTTCCAATTTCATAGGTTGTCCAGGGATCACCTGAATTAGCATCCACAACAATACACACAAAACCTGCAGCAACACATGGCGCCATCATTAATAATTCACCGTTCAAATATGAAGTTACTTCTGTCCAGTGCGTTGCCGGATATATTCCCGCCGAAACCTCATATACTTTTACATCAGCAGCAAATTCAAATGCTCTGGTTTCCTGCAAACTAATATTGGTATAATCATCTTCGAGATATTGAAAATAATGTGATTGATTCCAACCGGTAATATCTCCCGGCAAATATAAAAAAGAACTGGAGCGCCATAAAAGTGCATCACCTGTTGTTGTATCAGGCGAAATTCTCCAGTAATACACCGTATTCGATATCCAAGTCATTGGGGGAGCATTCCATTTTAAAACCCCACCGCTTTCGGTAATAAATGTTGATCTTTTTAACGGGGAATTAAAATTCATAGTAGTATCTGCTTCCACCATATACAATTTTTCTTCTGCAAAAACATATGCGGTTGATGCTGCAAAATATTCAGGTATATGATTCATGATACTGAATTCCACAGGATAAATGGGAATTGCATCATCAGAAATAATTAAAGTGGAAACTCCTAAAATATTATTTAATTCATCAATTTCTGCAATGTAATTCGTATTATCGATATGAATTGCAAATTCATTTAATCCAACACCGTCTGTCGCATCCGTTACAAAAGTAACAGTGATCGTATCGCGGAAATATGTGGCGGGAAATAACTCTAAAATTGTTTCTGTTTCGCCATTTGCTTTTGTTCTTTTTACTTCCACATAATAGGTGGAATCAATAGCCATACCCAAATTAGTAACCACAATATGAATATTAAAAGAATCAGTTCCGGCTGTAATAATATCCGGTTCAAAAAATACATATTGTTCCTCAATGGCATAATCCGGTTGTTCGTGACTATTTAAATGTAATGCCGGATCACCCTGCAATGTTGTATGTTCAATGGCTAACTGATCAAAAATATTTAAAGTGGGCCATAGGGTATCACAGGTTTCTTTTAATATTGTACCAATCGATTCGTGATAATTTATTGCAGATAATTCCCTGTAAAACATTGTAGCAAATACATGCAAACTCGATGCGAAAGAATAATTGGATGCGGCAATAAATCCAATCGCCCCTTTATTTTCTGCAAATATATAACGTTGACCCAGTGTGTAACTCTCTCCGTGAATAGCCGCAGTATTACATCCATTTCCAAACACTACAAAGTATTTTCCTTCATTGTGAAACTCTTCCGGTTCTCCGATATTATAATCAAAACTACCCGTTGAGGAGTGACCAAAAAAGGTAATCAATGAAACTCCTTTTGTTAAAATGGAATCGTAATATTCTGAGATCGGCGTAAATATCGGATCTGCTGTCAGCTTATTAAAAGGGGTTACATTTCCTCCGTATAAAGTATCTTCAATGGTATTTTTATATTGTGTTAAAAAACTATGAAATAACGTTTGTTCATATTCTGTTGTTCCACCTGCAAAATGCAAAACATTTTTCATCCATGCTTTATTCTCTATTGTTTGAACATTGTTTGCCTGTGCTGCCTCAAAGTCAATCATTTTTTGAAGATAGATACGCACTTCACTTCCTGACTCTGCCGCAATTCTTCCAATTGCTACTTCCGGAACTACACTGCCAGGCCGCGCAGCCAATAAATTATCAGCACCCGGGTGACCAAAAGTTGGCACCAAGTCCCACCCATATTCGGGTGTTGCATTTGCACGCGTAACATCATAGGAATAAGATTTTCCGATCAGAAAAACATATTGAGGTGCTATATCAAAACTATCCTTCGCATATAAAATATAATTGCGAATTGCGAGCGGATGTTTTTTAATTCCGTAAGAAAATTCATCGTACAAATTTTCTACATCCACCACCTTAACATTATAATTGCCACCGGCAATAGAACTCCTGTAATTTTTATATTCATCCACCCAATCAACCCCGGTGCCGTCATCAAATAATTGTGCATTGGAAATAATTAAATATTCTCCCTGATTACCGGGATCTCCATAATTAATAAAGGTAACGGGTTTTAAAGATGTTACCGATATAATATCCGTAACATCCTGACTTGAAATAAAAAATTGATGTAAAGGAGTGGAATACGGTAAATGAAATTTAGAAATATCTGTTTCTACTATTGCAACTATTCTCGTATGCGCATCAAGATCATATAAAACCGGTGAAGTGGATTTTTCATTAAAATCATTTAATTCAATATATGTGCCGGGATGAATGACATCGGGCAATTGGAATTTAATTGTGGAAACATTATCAAAATCAAATATTCGGGGATAAGTAAGATCGGTAAAAGAATATCTTTGATAATCGGTTGCACTCGGACCGCTTACAAAAGATATAGTATTTGCATCTGTTAGTCCATCAATATCAAATTGAAGTCGCAATACTTTATAATTGTAATAGGTACTATCCAGAAGCGTATTTCCATTAAAATTGATGACAGTATGATGTTCCGCATCATTACTTCCTAATAAAGTGGTTTTTAAGGTGGGTGTAAAAGAAGGGCCTGTATATCTGTTTGGAGTATTAATGGTTTGATTATAGGTGGAAAGATTATAGGTGTTTGATGCAAATCCTTCTCCGTTTTCATACTTCGAACTATACACTGAAAAATGCGGAACACCGGGTGCAAAATTTCCTGATCCGTAAAAAAATCCATAAACCGTTGTGGAATGAAAAATAGCATAGGGTTCCGCAACAGGTGCACCACTCAGATCGTTGGTGATATTATCTAATCTTTTATTGGTTAATAAATTATTCCAGGTAAGATAATATGCTGCAGTATCCGAAATAATACTTTCGTAGGTGTGCAACTGATAGCTTGCGGAATCAAATAAATTGGTATCGAAGGTTCCGTCGTTCTTTTTGCCGTAAAATTCCAAAAAATCGGAGCTGTCAAAAACGCCGTCGGCTTCTCCGCTTATAAATATATATTCTTCCTCACCCTTATTAAATAATTGAAAGTTTTTGGGATTAATTGTTTCGAGGGAAACACCGATACCGGATAAAGCTGCATCTAACGTTGTTCTGTCCAAACGATAAATTCCATCATTCGCGAGATTTATTTTTAAATACCGCTGATCATAATTGATCCATTCGTTGCCATAAGTTTGAGAAAACAGCGAAGAAATAGAAAAAAGTAAAAATACTGCAGGTAAAAATCTTCTCATTCGTTCATATTAATTTTTTACCATTTATTATTTATTTATTCCGAAATTGTTTCCGGTTTTACCGATTTATTAATATCGAACATCAAACTAAAAACATGGGAATACAATACTTCCGATTGTTTTCCGATATTAGTATAAGCATAATCCAAATGCACTGGGCCAATCACCAATCCCAATCCTATATTCGGTTGTAAGGTCCAGGCTTCTTCATACAGATCATCGGGAATATATCGCTGCACATTTCCAACTCCTCCTCTCAAATAAATAAATTCTTTATAATCAGCTTCAATTCCAATATGCGGATCAATACTTACTGGATCTGCGCTTATCAAAACATTTCTTCTGCCATCGCTGGTGATATCGGTATTAATTTCCGCAAGCAAACCAAAATTTTCACTTAAGGTAAAATCGTAAGCAGCTCCCAGAATTAACCTCGGTGTTGTAATTTCCAATGAATTTTCCGGAACAATATTTCCCGTTGCAAGTAATACATCTTTTTCTTCTTCGGTAAAAGAAAAACTCCATGCATTAAAAGTGGAGGTAATATCTTTAAATGTTGCTCCGAATTTCCATTTTTTAATATCCATTTGTGCACCGGCATCCAAACCAAATCCCCAGGCGGTTGCAAAACTTCCTGCGTTGCGATGCACTACTTTAACATTCCCTCCCAATCGCAAATTTTGCCATTTTAATTGTGTGGCATAAGTTCCTAAAAAAGCATAATCCGCAACAGAAAAGGAAGTGATATTATCGTAATTGATACTTCCATCCGGTTCAATCAGAAATAAGGTATTTGGAATATCATCCACCCCAAATCGAATAAGTGATAATCCAACGGCTGCATTTTTATCTTTTAAAGGAATAGCAATGGAACCATAATCGTATTTCGCAATACCTGCAAAATATTCGGAATGCATAATTCCAACCTGAATATCGGGTTTAATTAATACAAGTGCTGCGGGGTTCCAATATCCGCCGGTTACGTCATTTACGGAAGCGCAAACAGCTCCACTCATACCCAAAGCACGGGCAGAAACACCAATGGATAAAAATTCATTGGAGTATTTTGGAGCAGAACTTTGGCTAAACCCAATCTGAACCCCAAAAATTATAAGGAAAATAATTATTGTATTCCGCATATACGATTCACAAATCTGTCGGAAATTTAGGGAATTTTTGGGGAAATAGTGTATTTTCAATGTCATGAATCGTTAATTTAAAAAGTTCGCGGTCTTTTTCGCTAAAAGCCTTGTTTCCAAGCCTTTTGTTGATGCTGTTCATCAGCTCCACTAAACGCAGGTCGAAGGTATAATCGTATATAAACTTTAAACTCCTAAACCGATCAAAATGTTCCCTTACTTCCTCCGGTTTTGAAGCTTCACTATTGAGTTTTATCAAACGCGTTACCTCCTCGCTATTTACTTTTTCGAGCATAAAATACATATTTTCGCATGCACCTATGTCTTCCGTCAAAATTTTTCGGTCGAGCATGATCTCCAGCATCACATGACTCACGGCATATAATCTTTTCTCAAAACAGTCAAAATCACGTGTTTTTATTAGGGAGGATATTGATTTAGTATTCTGTTCGAAAAATTGCGATTCATGAAAATAACCGTCAATTTCATAATGTCTTTTTACCCCATTTTGCAAACTCTCCTGCTGTTTCGAATCGGGAATTTGCAATTTATGCACAAACAATTTCACCACCTCACCGCTCCTGTGACTATAATTCGACAAGATATCCGGCAAAATAACCCCCGCAACAAAATACGGATCGTCGCAAGGCGTTTCGTGATAATAATGTGATAGAAAATTCAATTTATGAATGATTTTAATGCAATATAAGGCGAAAACGTGAATTGTGAACGAATGAGTAATGAGTAATGAGTAATGAGTAGTGAGTAGTGAGTAATGAGTAATGAG
>CAZXBG010000164.1:0-7857 GCA_964638865.1 uncultured Chitinophagales bacterium
ACTCCGCAAGTCAATATAAATGTTGCCAATCCATAGGTCCATTGAAAAACAGATACTATACCAATCGCCACGAAAGCGATTCCTGTAAATATCCAAACTACATAATTGGGCAATCCGAATTGCTTAACTGTGCTCATTTTTTCAAAGTGGTTTTCAATGTGATTATATGCTTATACATATATATACGTAAAATTGTACCGAAATGTTCAAAAAGTATACCGACTTTTTCACATTTTATTGGGAATAAAATTTCTTATGGATAAATTAACACGCACTTTACATGTAGAAAAACTGAAATGGTTAAACAAAGGTGGGTAATTGGTGTTGAGGGGAGGGAGTGGCAGTTGGCAGTAGCAGTGAGCTCAGAGTGAAGATTTTAGTAACATTTATGCAATGAGTAATGAGTAATGAGTAATGAGATTGAATTTTAGATGGATGAAATTTCACTCCTGACTTATGACTCTTGACTATTTGGCGGGTGTTAAGTGGTGAGTGGTGAGTGGTGAGTGGTGAGTAGTGAGTGGTGAGTGGTGAGTGGTGAGTGATGAGTGGTGAGTGGTGAGTGGTGAGTGGTGAGTAGTGAGTCCATCCACCCAATTGAATGGCAACCCTTAAACATTAACAAACCTGCAAAAATTACAAACCTTTTCAACGCAGAACCCAGAAACAGTCGCAGTTGGCAGTGGCGGTAGGCAGAAATGTCAACCCAGAACTCAGAACCAGTCGCAGTTGGCAGTGGCAGTGGGTAGAATTGTCAACCTAGAACCCAGAACTCAAAACTCAGAAAAAAAAATGATAAACAAATTTCTCGAAAATAACCTCATTCCCGATTCGATGATTCGTATGCGAATCAGAAATTTATTGGGTGCACGATTAAAACAGGAAACGAAAGCGACACAGGAATTGCAACAGGAACATTTGATGTTTATTATCAATGAACTTAAGAATTCGCCAATCGCTATAGAAACAAAAGCTGCAAATGAACAGCATTATGAGTTGCCAACGCAATTTTTTCAATATGTGATGGGAAAAAATATGAAGTATTCTTCCTGTTATTGGAAATCGGAAACAATTAATTTGGATGAAGCAGAGGATAATGCATTGGAAATTACCTGTTCCCATGCAGACCTGCACGATGGGCTCAAAATTTTGGAATTGGGCTGCGGTTGGGGAAGTTTGACTATGTATATGGCGAAAAAATATCCGCTATCACAAATTACTGGCGTTTCCAATTCTGCGTCACAAAAAATATATATTGATCAATGCTGTCGGGAAAGAGGACTCAACAATGTTCAGATTATTACTGCCGATATGAATGTTTTTGAAACAGAAAATAAATTTGACCGCGTTGTCTCTGTAGAAATGTTTGAGCATATGCGCAATTATCAGAAATTGCTCGCCAAGATAGATCGGTTTTTAATGCCGGAAGGCAAATTGTTCGTACATATTTTTACACATAAGGAATTCACGTATTATTTTGATGTGGTGGATGAAAATGACTGGATGAGTAAATATTTTTTTACAGGTGGTATTATGCCTTCTGACGACCTTTTGCTTTATTTTAATGATCATTTTAAAATAAAAGAACACTGGCATTGGGATGGTATACATTATGAAAAAACATCTAATGCCTGGCTTAAAAATATGGATGAACATGAAAAGGAAATTCTGCCAATTCTTCAGGAGGTATATGGTAAACATCAGACAACTAAATGGTGGGTTTACTGGAGGATATTTTTTATGGCCTGTGCAGAACTTTGGGGATATAAAAATGGTAAGGAATGGTTCGTGAGTCATTATTTATTTGAAAAATCTGTAACAAAATAATAATGACCAAACAAAAATTAGCAATAATAGGAACAGGTATAGCAGGTATGGGTTGTGCACATTATTTGCAAAATGATTTCGATATTTCTATTTTTGAAAAAGGTGATCGAGTTGGTGGTCACACAAATACGGTATATGTTGAAGAGAATGGAATTCAAATTCCAATCGATACAGGATTTATTGTTTTTAACAGTGAGAATTATCCTAATCTGCTAAAATTATTCGGGGAATTAAATGCCCCCATCAAAAAAACACAAATGAGTTTTTCAGCTATGATACCTCATCACAATCTGGAGTATTGCGGAAGTAGTCTGAACCTGATCTTTGCACAACGCAAAAATATTTTTTCTCCGCGATATATTCGATTTTTAATACAGCTTACCCGTTTTAATAAAGAATGTATGGAAGTTCTTGAAAATAAAAATTTAGAATTATTATCTATATCGGAATATTGTAAATACAAAAAATTTAACGACGATCTTTTGAATTGGTATTTATTGCCTATGAGTTCTGCATTATGGAGCACTCCGCCGGAAACAACTGCAACTTTTCCTGCAGTTACGCTCGTAAGGTTTTTTAAAAATCATGGTTTTTTGGGATTAAATACACAGTTCCAATGGTATACGGTGGATGGTGGAAGTGAAGAATACAAAAAAAGATTAATTTTTCCTTTTAAAGATAAAATAAGAATAAATTCTATTGTAAAGAAAGTAAAACGCAAAACAGAAGGGGTTGAAATAACAACGGCTAATGGGGAAACTTTATTATTCGACAAAGTAATTGTTGCAACACATGCTGATGAAGCCCATTTAATTCTGGAGGAAACTATGACTTCCGAGAAGGCAATGCTTGCACCTTTTCATTATGAAAAAAATAGAACAATTTTACATACCGATGATTCGGTGATGCCAAAGACACGAAGGGCATGGAGCAGCTGGAATTATTGTACGGAAAAGATAGAAAATAAATTGGTTTCTGCCTGCACCTATTGGATGAATAGTTTGCAACAGGTTTCAAAAAATAAGAATTATTTTGTTACGATAAATGAATGCAAACCTATTGATAAAAATAAGATTTTAAAGGAAATTATTTACGAACACCCTATCTTTACAGTAGAAGCCATGAAAATGCAAAAATATTTGCCTGAAATGAATTACAACGGACAGGTTTATTTTTGTGGTAGTTACTTTCGTTATGGATTTCATGAAGACGCATTGATGAGTGCAGTTGCTGTCTGCAATAGAATAAAAGAAAATACATGAGCTCCAAACTCTATAAATGTAAAGTAATGCATAATCGGCTCACACCGAAGAAGCACAGGTTTACCTATAACATCTTTATGTTTTGGCTGGATATAGATAAACTCAAGGAAACTTCGAATAAATTAAGGTTTTTTTCATGCAATAGGTCCAATATATTTAATTTTCGTGATGATGATCATTTTAAATTCCCAAAGGGAGATACAAGAAATTCATTGGATGTAAGGACTAACATAAACAATTATTTAAAAGAGTGTGGAATTACAGAAGAACCTTTCAAGGTGTTTTTACTCACCCATGTGCGTATGTTCGGGCACGTATTCAACCCGGTAAGTTTTTATTTTTGTTATGATGTAAATGGAGTTTGCAAATTTGTAGTAACGGAGATAAGCAACACTTATGGCGAGATGAAGATGTTTCTCATTGATAAAAAATACGATAAAGGATTCGAACAAAATGCAATCAAATATTTTTATGTATCCCCATTTACAGAGTTAGATGAAGAATTTGAGTTCAGATACCAGATGCCGGGCGAAAAAATGAATATTCAGATCAACGTGAAAAATAAGGAAGGATTTAAATTTTTTATCAGCACGCTTACCGGAATTGAAAAAAAGTTGACAGATAGCAGACTTTTAGCCTATGTTTTTCGTTTTCCTTTTATCACTATTAGAGTATTGTGGAGCATACACTTCCAGGCATTGTTGTTGTGGTTGAAGAAAGTGCCTTTTCATAAAAAAAATGCGAATAAGGATTTGCAAAAAGGGATAACGAATAATATCCACGCAGAGTGAAATATCCTGAATTTCAATCTCCCTGCATATATTTTGCGTATTTTTAGTTAGTAATAATTGAACAATTAGAGTTTCATTGGGTTTTTAATTATTATTGTAGGAAGGATTTTAGTTTAGATTCCTGCTGATTGAACAACAATTCTAAAAGCGACTGTTACACAACGATATGAGTTTTTACAAAAACACCATACTCAAACTGCTCCAACCCATGCAAAAGGGTTATCTCTGCGTAACACTCGAAGATGGGACAGTGATGGAATTGGGTTCACTACAAAATGAATTGCACGCGGATGTCACGGTAAAGGACTTCAAATTTTACAAGAGGGCATTTTTATTCGGTGATATTGGGTTCGCCGAAGCCTATATGGCAGGGGAGTGGACAAGCTCAGATATTACAAAATTATTATCCTGGTTTTTGTTGAATATTGAAAATTCTCCCACCGTTTCGGGTTCTGCAGTAAAATCGGTTGCATTGAATATTTTGCAATTCGCGAATAAATTATATCACAAAAAAAGAAAAAATTCCTTAAGTGGCTCTAGAAAAAATATTTCTGCGCATTATGATTTGAGCAACGAATTTTTCGCTTTGTTTTTAGATGGAAGTATGACCTATTCCTCTGCATATTTTACCGATCCTGAACACGATCTGGAACAAGCGCAAATTCAGAAATATGAAAGTTTATGTAATGCTGCAAAAATTAAACAAGGCGACCATGTGTTGGAAATTGGAACTGGTTGGGGAGGATTTGCCATGTATGCTGCAAAAACATATAATTGTAAGATCACCTCGGTAACAATTTCGCAACAACAATTCGAATTTGCCGTTAAACGTATAGCTGATGCAGGTCTCAGTGATAAAATTGAAGTGCAATTAAAAGATTACCGACTCATTGAAGGAAAATACGATAAAGTGATTTCCATCGAAATGATAGAAGCTGTAGGAGCTAAATATTTAAATACCTATTTTGATAAAATTCACCAATTATTAAAACAGGATGGTGTACTTGCAATACAGGCTATTGTCTGTCCCGACTCACGTTTTGATGCATTTAAAAAGAATGTCGATTTTATTCAGAAACATATTTTTCCCGGCACCTTATTGCCATCTATTGCCGCTATAAATAATGCCGTAAATGAAACCGGCGATATGTTTATGTTCGGATTAAAAGACCTCGGAAAAAGTTACGTGCAAACCCTTGCAGAATGGCGCTCTCGATTTAATCTCAACACCGAAAAAATTAAATTGCTCGGTTTTGATGATGAATTTATTCGCAAATGGAATTATTATTTTTCTTATTGTGAAGCGGCATTTAATATGCGCAATATTAATGTTGTGCAAATGGTATACACCAGGCCGAATAATCATGCGTTTTGATTTGGTAGTAGACGCAAATTTCAACGGTCATTAAATATACTGAAAACTGGTAAATTATTGTTAAATTTGTACTGCAAAATGAAAAATTTTACGACAATATTACTGCTCGGTTTTTTCCAACAAATTGGTATTGCTCAGGTAACAGTTGCTCAAGATTGGACAAAAACAGATTGTGCTGGAATTGATCATACACTGTTCAGCGAACTTGATGCGGGTAATGTGGTGATTATGGAATTGATAATGTTGGATGGCTGTATGCCTTGTATCAATGCTGCTAATTTGATGCAACCGGTTATCGCCCAATATAATGCGAATTATGCGGATCGGGTGAAATGGTATACCATGGGTTATAATGATACTTATGCCTGCGAAGCACTAATTTCCTGGAAAAGTGACAATGAAATAAATTGCACCGCTCAGTTTGTAGAAGGAGCCGATCAGGTAGATTATTATGGAGGAATTGGAATGCCAAACATTATAATTGTAGGCAGAAACACACACACAGTATATTATAATCATTTCGGATTTGTACCTGCAGATACAATCTCCTTTGCTGATGCTATTGAATATGCACTTGGAATTGCGGAACCTGTTGCTGTTGATGAGCAACAAATCTGGGAACTAACTATCATTCCGAATCCTTCACAAGACTTTATTCAAATTTCAGGGCTGCCGGCTACTCCTTTTTCACTTACCATTGTTAATTCCAGTGGGGCAAAGGTGTTTTACACGCTAAGTAATTCCACAGATATCGATATTCGCTCCTTTGCAAGCGGATTATATTATGTAAAAATTCTCTCCGGCGATTCTGTACTCGCAGCCACTTTTCTTAAGCATTAGGAATAAAAAATACCACGCTAAACAAAATTTGTTTGTTTTATCAACAAAACTACTGTTTAACTGTTTTAACTTTGAGTTAAACAAATTATACCTTTACACAATTGGCAGCAAACTATTCCATTCGCGATCTGGAAACGCTTTCCGGCATTAAGGCTCATACTATTCGTATCTGGGAGCAGCGATACCATATTCTTAAGGCGCACAGAACCGACACAAATATTCGGGTTTATACAGAAACGGAACTCAAATACATGATGAGTCTGGCTTTGCTTAACCGAAATGGATATAAAATATCTAAGCTTGCTATTCTTTCACAGGCTGAAATTTCTGACCTCGTTGAACAGATGGTGAATGAACCCATTGAATTTCACAATCAGATCGAAAGTTTAACTATTGCTGCAATTGAATATAATGAAGAGAAATTCGACCGCATTCTCAATACCTGTATTCTTCAAATGGGATTTGAGAATACGGTTAAAAAAATCGTTTTTCCTTTTTTAGAAAAGATCGGATTGTTGTGGGTATCAGGCACTGTAATAGCCTCACAGGAGCACTTTATGACAAATTTGTTGCGTCAAAAATTCATTGTTGCAATCGATGGACATCCCCTCCAAATCAATTCAGGATCTAAAACATTTTTACTTTTTCTGCCGAATTCGGAGTGGCATGAATTGTCGCTCTTATTTCTCAATTATCTGCTCCGTTCCTCAAATCATAAGGTTGTTTATTTAGGTCCCAGTGTACCAATTGACGATGTTATTAACGCCGGTGAAAGTATTAAACCGGATGGATTTTATACAATACTCACCGGTCAGCCTAATGGCTACCTGATCGGCGACTATCTCAATAAACTGGCAAACCATTTCCCTGCATCCAAGGTATTTGTCAGCGGGCCTCAGGTTATGCATCCAATAAAAGGTCTTGCACCTAATGTCTTCATTCTGAATGACTTGAACACAGTAATAACACAAGTGGAAGTATTCTTCGAAGAGAAATAATTATTTTGTTTAACAAAAGTAAAAAATAGTTAAACAAAAATTTGGAGGATTCATTTTATTCCCTCAACTTTGTTAAAAATTTGAAGAAATATGAAGAACACTGAATTTCAATCGCACATTATCCAATTAAAGGCTCCTCTCAGAACCTTTGCCATGAATTTGACCAGAGATAGGGATGACGCACTTGACCTCGTTCAGGAAACCTATATTCGCGCTTTAACAAACGAAGATAAATTTCATGAAGGAACCAACCTTAAAGCTTGGTTGCTCACAATCATGAAAAATATTTTTATAAATAATTACCGCAAATCCTCCAAAAGAAATACGATAGTTGATATTTCAGAAAATCTTTTTCTCATCAATTCATCGGAGGCCGTTACAGGCAATCAGGCTGAAAATGATTTTGTAATGAAGGATCTCGCAATGGCGGTAAATAGCCTCGATGCAGAATATAAAAAACCATTCATTATGCACTTCAACGGTTTTAAATACGAAGAGATTGCAGAAGATATGAAACTCCCTCTGGGCACCATAAAAAGTCGCATCTTTTTTGCAAGAAAACAAATGAAAGATTATTTGAAGAGTAAAGGATTTGAAAGAAATTGAGATTGAATAGTTGAGAGCGGCGCAAAATCTCCATACCAATTTGGTATGCAGGCGCACGAATAAAAAATAAGAGCCTAAATTTTAAAATACAAACAACCACTTCCCTTCGGCTGTTCATTCGTGCATTCGTGGCAACTTTTTTTACCCCACAATACGGA
>CAZXBG010000165.1:0-7636 GCA_964638865.1 uncultured Chitinophagales bacterium
CCATTCAATTTAAATGTTGCATCATAGCTAATAAAATTATTAATCAATATCGCTCTTCCCCACCGCATAATGAGTGGTTGTAATACTAATAAAATAATACCTATTAAAACCAAAGAAATACTGATAGATATGTTTAGCCATACCATAAATAAAACACATAAAAATGCTGTTATTAAAATTACAATCGGGTAACTTGTCCAAAGGGCAGCAGAATAAAAACCGGGTTCAAACTTATAACTGATTCCGCAGCTTGTGCATTTGTCGGGCATATTTAAAGTGTATTTAAAATTGTAGGGATTTTTATGCGTGAATAAATTCCCATTCTGGCACTTGGGACATTTTAGGTAGACTATACTGTACAACAGTGTTCCTTTTTTAATTTTTCGGGAAATACGCATATTCTTACTTTAATTTTCCTTTATCCAGAATTTTAATTCATTTTCAAAGTCAGCATCTACTAAACGATAATTATTCGGAACCTGATTTAAATGGCCGTAATAAGTGACCAATCTTGTGTTGATAGGTAAATTTTCTAACTGCTCATATAAGTAGTTGGAGTAGTCGTAATACAGCTGTTCGGCAATGAGGGCTGGATTTTCAATGGTATCGTTTTCCAAAATGAGTTCATGAAAAGCGTTATAAAAATAGATGCCGGAATATCCGGTTAAAGGAATGTTTTTAATATCATCAAACAAAAATGTGATATTTTGGATATTTTCCTTTTTTTGGATCTTTCTGCTGATATCTGATAACCTTTTAATCTTTTCCACCCCAAAAAAATGGCCTGTAGTTTTAATGGCACCAACAAAACAAAATTTCCCTGCTCCGGAGCCAATGTCTAAAATTTTATCTCCTTTTTTTCGAACAAGCCATTCAGCAGCCCTTGTTGCGACTGCTACGGGTGTCCAATGCACCGCTGATAAACGTTTAACATCAGGTCCATAGATCATATCAAAAGTCTCATCGGTTATAATATTAGGTAGAGATAATAATTTAATAGACATGATAAAGACCAGAACTGTTCTTTGTAATGATAATCATTTATTAGTTCCTGTTAATACAAGCGGGAGGTGCACAACTTAATTCCATTTTTGAGTGATTTTGAAGTGCTTATGACAATTTCATGACAATTCCATGACCATGTGTAGGGAATTTTGCAGGGCAGTTTTTTGTAACAAGAGTATACATTTCAGGCGACGGTGAATCAATACAAAGTATTAACAGTAACACATAAACAAGTGCCGGTTGAACAGTTAAGGCATTATGTGGTCAATTCAGATAGGGAAAGCAAGGAACTTGCAGAAAAACTTCGGTTTATTAAGCAGGAAATGGGCCTTGATGAACTTATGTATCTGAATACCTGTAACAGGGTCGCTTACTTTTTCACAACAAGTACAGAGGTTACCGGTAATTTCACTACAAATTTCTTCAAAGCGGTTAACCCTCAATTTGAGGCTTGTAATACCATGCATTCGTCGTTGTATGAGGGTTCACAGGCGTTGGAGCACTTATGCGAAGTAAGTGCGTCACTTGATTCCATGGTGGTTGGAGAACGGGAAATTATACGTCAGTTGCGAGTTGCATATGAAGATTCGAAGGATATGCAATTGACGGGAGATGATATTCGCTTGGCAATGAAATTTTTGATCCCTGCGGCGAAAAAAATATACTCAGAAACTAAAATTGCAGAAAAACCGGTTTCAATTGTGTCTCTGGCGGCTTTAAAATTGCGTCAATTCAAATTACCTGTAAATACCAGATTTTTACTCATAGGAGCAGGGGAGAGCATATCACATATGTGCGATTACCTTTTAGATCTTGGATTTAAAAATTTTACGGTATTTAATCGCACGCTAATTAATGCTGAAAAACTTGCATCCTCTATTCATGGTCAGGCTTTTCCTTTAACGGAGTTAATAAACTTCAAACAGGGATTCGATGTAATAATTACCTCTACATCCTCCCACAAAAAAGAAATATCAGAAAATATTTACAGGGCACTCGTTGGGGAAGATAAATCTAAAAAAATAATAATTGATCTCGCAATTCCACTTGATACGGATGAGGCTGTGATACAAAATTTTCCAGTTGAATATATCCAGATCGATGATCTTCGTTCCATAGCACAAAAAAATCTCGCTTCCAGAAAAGCAGAGGTGATAAAGGCGAAACATTTAGTACACCAGTTTGTTAAGGAATTTCAAACCGCTTATGTAGATCGTATGGTGGAAAAAGCACATAGTATAATTCCATTAAAATTAAACGAAATAAGAAAAAAAGCGGTTGAGGAAGTTTATGCAAAAGATATCGCTGTTTTGGATAATAATGCGAAAGAGGTGATTGATAAACTGCTCGATTATATGGAAAAAAAATATCTTGCGCTCACAATGGCATCTTCAAAAGAAGCAAGACACCATAAACACTGAGATTTATGGAAAAAACAATAATTATCGGTTCACGCGGAAGTGACCTTGCTTTGTGGCAAGCGAATTTTTTGAAGGAGGAATTAAAAGAACTTGGTTATACATCCGAAATAAAAATAATAAAAACCCAGGGTGATAAAATCCAGCATCTGAGTTTAGAAAAACTGGAAGGGAAAGGTTTTTTTACAAAAGAAATTGAAGATGCTTTATTAAATAAATCGGTGGATGTTGCAGTGCATTCGCACAAGGATCTTCCCACAGATTTTACTCCGGGATTAACAATTGCTGCAGTTTCCCATCGTGAAGATCCATCTGAAATTATATTGGTGCGAAAGGAGTGTGTTGATCTGTTAAAAATTTTTCAACTGAAAGAAAATGCTATAATAGGAACCTCCGCATCCCGAAGGAATGTGCAATTGAAATTTTTTCGTCCGGATCTTATTTGTAAGGATATTCGCGGTAATGTTCCAACCCGGATAGAAAAACTGCGCAAGGGTAATTTTGATGCAATTGTTCTTGCCTTTGCAGGCGTGCACAGGCTGCGTTTAAATTTGGATGATCTGCATGTTGTGAATGTAAAACCACAAAAAATTATACCTGCGCCAGCTCAGGGAGTTCTTGCATTTCAATGCAGGGAGCAGGATGAATTTATGTTTAATATTCTGCAAAAAATCAATAATACGGATGTAGAGGAAACCATTGCTGTTGAACGCAAAGTAATGAATTTGTTTCAGGGTGGTTGTCACATGCCACTGGGAGTATATTGCGAGGAAAAAAATAAGGAATACAGCGTTTGGGTTGCCCAGGCAGATGAAAAAGGAAAAACTTTAAAGAGATTATTTCTAAAATCAAATTCTACTGAACAATTGGCTGAAAAAATATTTCAAACGCTTACACATACTAATGATAAAAAAGTATTTATTTCTTCTCCTTCTTTCGTTGCCGATCATCATTTGCAAATATTAAAAAATTCAGGTTGTGCTGTAGAATCTGTATCATTTGTTGATATAAACAGAATAACGCTTAAAAATGATTTAAAATTGGATGATATTGATTGGATGTTTTTTTCCAGTAAGAATGGAGTTATTCATTTTTTTGAACAGATCAAAATTCTGCCTCCCCATATTAAAATGGCAGCAATAGGTGCCGAAACCGCTAAAATGATACAGCGTTATGGTCATCAGGTTGAATTTATAGGGGAGGGAGAAAATGCACTGATATCAGATGCATTTATTGCTTTAGCGGAAGGGCAAAAAGTATTATTTCCGGGTGCACAAAATCGTCAACCGGATATACAGGAAATAATTTCAAAATATTGCAAAACCACTGCTTTATCTGTTTATGACAACCATGCCTACTCTTCAAAAAAAATAGAGGCGGATATTTTGGTTTTTACAAGCAGTTTAAATGTGGAAGGTTATTTAATCGCTAATACCATAGGTCCAAATCAAATAATAGTTGCCATAGGCCTGAATACGAAAAAATATTTATCGGAACGAGGATTTACAAATGTTATAACGCCACCACAAAAATCATTGTTGAGTATTGCAGAGTTGATTTCCGGATTTCAATATGCAGAATAACATTGCAAACTATCGATGATCATAAAAAACTACTCTACAATTATTTTCCCCGAAGTAACTCTATCTTCTTTTGTCAGCATATATAAATAAATGCCTGCATCCCAATCTGCACTATTTATTGCTATAGAATTTTTTCCGTGGGTATTTTCCGTAAATAATAATCTACCGTTAAGATCATAAATTTCTATAACATCAAAATTATTATTCAAACTAAAAATGATAACATCCATCGAGGGTTGCGGATAAATTACAGGAGCTGCATCATTATTTCTAATATCGTTCAAACCCGTAAAATCGCATCCGCCAAGAGCATCAAATATTGTTTGTAACGAATCAATCGGATCAATGCTATCGCCCTCCACATCAATTACTTTGAGATCCAACCAAAGGCTATTTGCTTCGTCAGTAGATTTTGCAACCCGAATAAAAGCGGATAAAGCAGAAATTCCGGCGTCGAGACAACGGGTATCAGCACCGGGAACCTTAGCTCCTTGTAATGCTGCCATTAGTTTACAGGCTAAATTTCCATCCGTAGCAATAAAATTGGTCTCCATTCCATCCAGAATCTCCGGTCCCAATAAAATATTTCCCTGTATTGCATAGGTAACTCCGGTAAGATGTCCTTTCCATTCGCTGCAACTTTCACCGGTATAAGCGGCACTTCTGCCTCCGTCCACAAGGTCAACAACGCCGTATTGGCGAATAGTAGCATTGCCAAAAAAATCATTTAATACAAGAGAATCAATAATTGCTGCCGGAGCTACACCTAAATTCATGAGGTCTTCCGCATAATTTTGATTACCGGGAACATAATATGCTTGTGTATGAATTACACCCACTCCCGGGTGAACATCACTTATAATATGAGAATTTTCTATACAGGAAGCACCCGCACTTCCAACTTCACCGGTTACAGGGTCAACTGCACAGATGGAGAAAGTATGTTGAGCAAATAATGGAGTGCAAATGCAAAAAATAAAAGCGATTGTTAACTGTTTCATAGATAGTTGAATTGTTGTCAAAGGTAAGAATTTAGAACTAACCATTTAATGCAAATTGACGCAAAAGTTTGAATTTCATAAAAACAGGGTTCAGAATATTATAATAAGATGATAACGTCGCTTTTAGGTGCATTTGTGTTATACTTCCACAGTAAAAATAGCGATGGTCTTCGTAATTTTGCAGCTCAATGGCATTTGGTATAAATAGCAGAAGAATTAAAAAAGCGATCAGGAGACTCCGGGGTTTGCCCGGAGGTGTTAACTTTTTTCGGTATACCTCAAATAAAATGTATGCCTGGTATCTCAAAAGAATAGGAAGTACCAAAGTAGCACATCCTTCCTCTATTATGTTGGAAGTTACCAATCACTGTAATTTAAAATGTATTACTTGTCCCAGAGAGTATCAGTACGGTGAAGATATGGATAAGGGATTTATGGATATTAAACAATTAAAAAAGGTAATAGATGAAGTTTATCCCTACGTTGATTCGATCGGATTAACCGGATTGGGAGAAACGTTGATGTATAAACAATTGCCAGAAGCATTAAAATATATTCGTTCAAAAAACAAAGGCATAATAACAACAATATCTATTAATGCGCATCTTCCAAATAGTATTGAAATTGTTAAATCCATAGCAGATGATCTTGATACCTTACAAATATCTATGGATGGAGTGGGAGAGACTTATGAAAATGTGCGTTTGCGCGGTGAGTTTAAATTATTTTACGACAATGTTAAAGCTATAGTGGAATATTGTAAAGATAAAAGAGCAGATGTGATGTTCAATTTTGTTGCAATAAAAGAAAATTATTTCAACATGGCAGAAGTTGTGGAAGCTGCGAGCGAATTAGGAGTTGATTATATTAATATCACCCCATTCAATGTTGCAGCAGTTACTGCACATGATATCAGTTACTATGATTTTTTTCACAGCGAAGCATTTAAAAATGAATTGCAAAGGGCAAAAGATAAAGCTGATGAACTTAAAAATGTGGAGCTCACGTTATGGGATGTAAAATCGAAAAATGAATTTAAAAAATGTCACCTCCCTTGGGGACATTTTTATATCAGTTGGGATGGATATGCAACACCTTGTTGTGCTAAACCATTCCCAAAAGAACTGAACTTCGGCCATGTATTTGACGATGGATTATTAAAATGTCTTAACTCTCCCGGCTATCGTCAGTTTCGACAATTGTGGTATGAAAATAAAACACCTAAATTCTGTGAAAAATGCCACATGGTGGATCTGAAACCAATTGATTTGCCTTTTGAACTTCCGGTAAATTAATTTCCCAAAACGTATTGCCAGAAAAATAAACCTGACAAAAGAAGTAACCCGACCAAAAACATCCATTTGAAGCGTTTGCGGCTGCGCAAAAACATATTTTCCAATTTTAATTGCGTGGAAGCTCCAAACTTTAGTTTGCCCCATAGCCAAAGGGTACCAACAATAAAAAACAGTAGAAAAAATATGTCTTTTAATAGATCGAAGGTTGTGGCGGTCATAAATTTTTATTTGCGAATGAAATATGTATTTTTGAATATCCAACAACAAAAGTATGCGAATAAGACTTATATCCACACTATTCATCAACATTTTATTGGTATCCGTTTCCTTTGGTCAGGTGTGGACGCTGGATAAAAATGAAATTTATGTCAATCTTTCCTTTAGCAATACAGCGTATAATGAAGGTTATGACAGTGCATCAGAAATAACAATACTGCCAGTCCAAATCGCGGACAGAACTATACAATTATTTGCACAATACGGACTTACCGAAAAGATCACCCTGCAATTAAAGTTGCCCTATAAAATACTAGTTTCGGAGGGTGACCTTGCGGTATTTAATTCTATTGAAGGAAATTATCTGGAAACGGGAAATTTAAATTACTTTGGAAATATTGAAGCAGGAGCATTATATAAATTTGTGGACGATAAACCAATGGTGTCTATTTCATTTTTTGTGGAAACAAATACGATGGATCATAATTATTTAACGGGCTTACAAACGGGATTCAACAGTTTTGGATTTAAGCCGGGTGCAGGTGTTGGATGGGGCTTTGAAAAATCATGGTTCCACTATTATTTGGGTGGGGAGCTTCGAACACATAATTATAGCAGTGCAATTTTATCCAATTTGGAATTGGGATATAAACCTGTTCCCTATTTATATGCTGCTGCAAATCTTTTTGTAAAACGTTCGCTTGATGCCGGGGGAGATTGTGATTGCACAAATATATATACCTCACTTTATTTGAATGATCAGGATTATTTTGCTTATGCATTAAAAGCAGGATTTAATATTGACAAATGGGGATTTAATTTTAGCTATAATGGAGCTTTCTCTGCTTCTAATTTACCTGCTGAGGGAATAATGACTGTTGGTTTGCAGTACAAAGGAAATATTATTAATAAACCGGAGGACAGCTATTTAATTACTCCGAAGTTTTAAATGATTGCTAATATTAAATTTACTGCTTATAATATTTCATTTCGATTTATTTATTTTCGTTTTATTGATATTTAATCATATCCTGATACATCGTCAATTTGGGCTAAAGCCCTCGGGGTGTGTTGGCTTTTACCCACCGGCTAAAGCCGGGGGTTATTTTTTATTTTTA
>CAZXBG010000166.1:0-7557 GCA_964638865.1 uncultured Chitinophagales bacterium
ATTTTCAAATGGGATATAAAGCAAAGATTCAAAGGGTAGACAGAGGTGCTACAAACTTTACCCTACTTCATTATTACCCGGATATCATCCATTATTTTCCGGTTAATACTCTCCGCAGTAGTTTTTGTAGAACTTTCGGAATAAATACGGATAATAGGTTCGGTGTTACTTGCACGAAGGTGCACCCAGTCGCCATCCATTTCTATTTTTAATCCGTCTTCTTTATTGAGTTTTTCTTTTTTGTATTTTTCTTCCATTTTTTTTATAATGGCTTTAACATCGGTGCCATCGGGCAACTCGATCTTGTTTTTGGCCATAAAAAAATTGGGATATTCTCCGCGCAATTGCGAACAACTTTTACCTGATGTTGCGAGATGCGATAAAAATAATGCAATACCTACCAATGCATCTCTGCCGTAGTGTAATTCCGGTAAAATAATTCCGCCATTTCCTTCACCACCAATTATTGCATTTACTTCTTTCATTTTTTTCACCACATGCACTTCACCTACTGCACTTTGAAAATGTTCTACTCCGTGTTTTTTGGAAACTTCACGCAAGGCCTGTGTGGAGGATAAATTCGAAACTGTATTTCCCTTTTTATGTTTTAAAACGTAATCGGCAATTGCAACCAATGAATATTCCTCCCCAAACATATCGCCATTTTCACAAACGATTGCCAGCCTGTCAACATCGGGATCCACAACCAATCCAACATCTGCTTTTTGATGTTTTACCTCATTAGAAATTGTAGATAAATGCTCAGGAAGCGGTTCAGGATTATGTGGAAATCGGCCGTTCGGATTCGTAAATAATTCCACTACATCCATTACACCCAATGCAATTAATAATTCAGGAACGGAAATTCCTCCGGTAGAATTTACACAATCAATAACAACTTTAAAATTTCTTTCTTTAATGGCTTTTTTATTTACCAGATCAAGCTCCATTATTTTATCAATATGTTTCTGGATATAATAAAATTTATGTTGATATTCACCAAGTTGATCTACATTATTGTATACAATTTCCTCATTAACAGCAATATCCAAAACTGCAGCTCCATCCTCTCTTGAAATAAATTCACCTAATTGATTTACCAATTTAAGTGCATTATAGTTTTTGGGATTATGAGAGGCTGTGATAATAATTCCTCCACCTGCATTTTCTCTTGGTACAGCAATCTCAACTGTAGGAGTTGTACTGAGTCCAAGATCTACCACTTTTATTCCAATAGATTGCAGGGTGCCGATAACAAGGTGATTAACCATTTCTCCGCTTATCCGCGCATCGCGCCCAATTACAATGATATTGATCCCTGTAGTGCGTTTAACCCAAGTTCCGAAAGCGGCGGTATATTTTATAATATCCTCGGGGGTTAAATTCTGTCCGGGTTTGCCTCCAATAGTTCCTCTGATCCCGGAAATTGATTTAATTAGTGTCATACGATGCGCAAAATTAAGCATTTAAAGCCATGTGTTTTAACGTTAAGAACGCTAAATCTTATACATTTGCTGTAATAAATCTGCATGCAAGACAAAAAACAGTGGTTTGAAACCTGGTTCGATCAACAGTATTACGAGTTGTTATACCAACATCGGGATGAAGATGAAGCTGCTGCTTTTTTGGATGCCCTCATAGCTTTTTTACAGCCAATACCTGGTTCAACCATGCTGGATGCCGCTTGTGGCAAGGGGCGACATGCCTCCTACCTTGCCGTAAAAGGTTTTGAAGTTACAGGAATAGACCTCTCTTTTAAAAATATCAAAGAAGCAAAAAAAGAGGAATCGGAATTGTTGTCGTTTTTTCAACATGATATGAGCAGAGTGTTTCGGGTCAATTATTTTGACTTCATTTTTAATTTTTATACCAGTTTCGGGTATTTTAAAGAGGAAAAACAAGACCTTGCATGTATAAAATCTTTTGCGTCAGGTTTGAAAAAAGGAGGTAAATTGGTGATCGATTTTTTCAATATCAATTATATATTACAACATTTAGTGGAGGAAGAGAACATTAAAATCGAGGACTACGATTTTAATATTTCAAAAAGTTATGAAGATGGATTTATCATAAAAAAAATAGAGGTTAGCTCAGCCTTAAAAAAAGAAACCTTTTATGAAAGTGTAAGAGCGATCAACATAGAACAATTTGAAAATTATTTTTCCTCTTGCGGATTAAAACATATTTACACCTTTGGTGATTACAAATTAAATGCTTTTGACCCAAATACCTCTGAACGTTTAATTCTTGTAGCAGAAAAATGATCTTCCCCGAATTTATTCAAAATATAGACGAACAACTCTTTTTTTTGATCAATCAAAAATGGGGGAACAATTTTTTTGATGCAATTTTACCTCCAATCAGAGACCGTTTATTCTGGGTTCCGCTTTACATTCTTATAACTATATTGATAATATGGAAGTTTAAAAAGAAAGGGGTACTATTAATTTTATTGTTAGGATTAAACTTTGCAATTAGTGACCAATTAAGCAGTTCGGTGATTAAACCTGCCGTAGGCAGAATAAGACCTTGTAACGATGAAAATTTAAAAGAAAAAGTTATCCTTAGAATCGACCGATGCGGAGTAGGAAAAAGTTTCACATCCAGTCATGCTACTAACACTTTTGCCTTTGCAGTACTTTGTATTCTGTTTTTTCGGAAAAGAATCAGAGGGTTGATTCCAATTGCACTTTTTTGGGCCTTTTCCATTTCTTATGCGCAGGTTTATGTTGGTGTGCATTACCCGTTGGATATTTTAGCAGGTGGATTACTGGGTACCATTATTAGTTTAATTATTTATACTTTGGCAAAAAAATTCCTTTTTCCGAAATGGATACCGGAACTTTTAACCCAACCAAAAAGTAATATCTAAATGAGTGTTTTTCAAATAATAATATTAATACTGGCATCCGGAGTGGGTGCTTTTGCTGCATGGATGCTGAGAACAAAGGCACATAGTGAGTTTTTGGGAATATTATTATCGTTCAGCGGTGCATTTTTGTTAGGAACAGTGGTTTTGCACCTCTTACCCGAGATATTTGAAGCTCCGGGTTCTGAAGGCCATGCACACGACAGCTCTATTGCTATTTTTGTTTTGGGAGGATTTTTTATACAATTAATTATTGTGCAGTTTACCCGTGGAGTGGAACATGGTCACTTGCATTTACATCCACATTTAACAAAAGGGTATGTTTTTGGTGTGTTCTTCGGATTGAGTTTACATGCCTTAATGGAAGGTTTGCCACTCTCCTCTTCCGCTATTTCCAGTATTGATTCCGATTCCTTGTATTATGGGATATTGATTCATAAGATCCCCGAAACCTTTGCATTGGGAACTTTATTGTTTTTTTCCTCCAAAAAAAGCATTTCTGCCATTATTTTATTGATAATATTTGCTTTAATTACTCCATTTGGATCATTTTTAGGAAATTATTTAATTCAATCAACTTCCGACCAATCTTTAAATAAAATAATAGCGCTGGTCTGTGGTTCCTTAATTCATATTTCCACCACAATTATTTTTGAAGCCAGCGGAAAAGCCCATCGCATGAGTATGATAAAACTCGCTGTTATAGTGGGGGGATTTGTTTTATCTTTATTGTCAGTTACCTTGCATTAAACATAACTTAAGTTAATAATATGACTTTAATGAAAACCACAAGTTCGACATTGTTTTTTAAAACAAGTTTCCTGTTAATTTTTCTGATCATTATTTCAAGCTGCTCCTTATTACAAAAAAAAGAAACAGAAACTCGGGCATCTGTGATAATAGACCAAAGCAGAATATTGCCAACAGATACAGATAATGGAAAATTATTTGAAATTCTTACAGGAAAGTCCACAGGAATTAATTTTGTAAATACACTACCTGACAATTATGAACACAACTACTGGAGATATACCTTTATTTATAATGGTGGCAGTGTAAATATCGGAGATTTCAACAATGATGGATTACCCGATGTTTTTTTCACCGGAGTTATGGTGCCTCATCATATATATATTAATAAAGGCAATCTGCAATTTGATGATATTTCCGCAACTGCCGGAATCACAAAAAACGAATTCGAATGGACCTCCGGATCCACCGTTGCAGATGTTAACGGTGATGGATGGCTGGATATATATATATGCAATTCGCGATGGGCAGACCCTGTAAAACGGGGAAATAAATTATTTATCAATAATGGAGATCTTACTTTCACAGAAAAAGCAAAAGAATATGGTTTAACCGGCGATGTAACTTGTTCTGCAGCTAATTTTTTTGATTACGACAACGATGGCGACCTAGACATGTATCTTGTAACACATCCACAGGATTTTATCAATAAATTCAAAACCTACTATTTTCAAGCTATAGAAAATAATAAAAATGTCAGCAATAAATTATATCGCAACAACGGAAATAATACATTTACTGATGTTCATATTGAAGCAGGAATAAATAATCACGGCTTTGGATTGGGTGCAACAGTTGCTGATTTTGACGAAAACGGGTATCTCGATATTTATGTTGCCAACGATTTCGGAATGTATGATTTTCTGTATTTTAATAATGGAGATGGAACTTTTACCGATGCTTCACTTACTGCACTCAAACGACATAGCGTTAGTTCTATGGGTTCAGATGCAGCGGATTTTAATAATGATGGTTTATTGGATCTATATTATGTAGACATTGAAATGGAAGAAAATTATTCGTTTAAAACATTTCAGATATCCTCACAGGTTGAAATTATACGCACACTTATTAACGCAGGATATGGATATCAAAATCGAGGCAATTCCCTTAAACTTAATAACGGCAACAGAACCTTTTCCGAAATTGGAAGAACTGCAGGTGTTGGTGTTACAGACTGGGGATGGTCCACCTTTTTCACCGACTTCGACAATGATGGGAATAAGGACCTTTTTGTGTCCACAGGTTACCTGCAGGATTTTAATATAGACGAAACAGAAACCTATACAAAATTGCGAAGAGCTTGTCGCATAAGTGATAGTACTGTTTATTACAATCTCGTTAATTCTATTCCCAAATACATGTTGAATTCACCGAATTTTATTTATAAAAATAACGGAGATCTCACCTTTAAAGATATGCGCGACGAATGGGGTATTTACCATCCATCGTCATCTTATGGTGCAGCATCAGCTGATCTCGATCTTGATGGCGATATGGATATTATTTGTGCAAACGCAAATGAGACACCCTATGTATATAAAAATAATTCTGAAAAGGTTTCGGCAACAAATAATTATATCCGATTCAAATTGAAAGGATATGGCGGAAATACATTTGGACTTGGAACTAAAATTAAAATATATTACGGCGACACCATGCAATATATTCAGCACACCAACGTGAGAGGATTTATTTCCACAACCGAAAATATTGTGCACTTCGGTACCGGCAAAAATAAAAATATAGAAACAGTGGAAATCATTTGGCAGGATGGACAAAAACAAGAATTAAAGAATATATCCTGCAATCAAATCGTATTATTGGATCATGCAGATGCATCAGATGATATTAAATTTGCAAATCGCCTCAAAAGAATTCCCAATTTTACGGATGAGCAAGTATCTTCCGGAATTAATTATTTTCATATAGAAAATGATTTCGAAGATTTTACCCGTGAATTTTTGATCCCTCATAAAATGAGTGTATCCGGTCCTTGCACTGCTTCCGGCGACCTGGATGGAAATGGTTTGGACGATGTTTATATGGGCGGAACATTTCAAAAACCCGGCGTGATTTATCTTCAGAACACCCCCGGTAAATTTGTTTTGAGCAATATAAAATTAAAGTCTGATATAAAATATGAAGATGCAGCAGCACTTATTTTTGATGCGGATAACGATGGTGATAACGATATATATCTTGGAAGTGGGGGCAACGAAAAAATTGCAGGGGATATTTGTTATAACGACAGATTTTATTTAAATGAAGGAAATGGTAATTTCGTACTACATAACGAAAGAATTCCCCAGGATGCAATACCTACTTCTTGTGTTAATGCATGCGATTTTGATAAGGATGGAGATCTGGATCTTTTTATTGGCGGCAGACAATATCCGGGAAAATATTTACTCCCCGTTTCTTCAGCAATTTTGAAAAATGAAGGTGGGAAATTTATTGATGTAACAGATAAAATTGCACCGGAATTAAAAAATATCGGTATGGTTTCTTCTGCGCTCTGGAGCGATTTCGACAATGATGAAAATATTGATCTGCTTATTACAGGCGATTGGATGCCAATAATATTTTTAAAAAATACTGGAACATCTTTTGAAAATATCACTACTAAAACAAATCTGCAAAACATGGATGGTTGGTGGCAAAGTTTAAATGGATCTGATCTTGACAATGATGGTGATACGGATTATATCCTTGGAAATTTCGGGACTAACAGAAGATTTCTAAGCAACATCTCCGAAAAAACAGGAGCTATTTTACCGTTAGAGGGATATTATTTCAACAAACCGGAAACAGATTACAATGGATTAATGATGAGTTATTATCAGCATGATATCTCTTATCCAGTACATTTTCGCGAACGCATGTTAGAACAATTTCCGGAAATAAGAAGTGCAGTTCCCGACTGGGACAGTTTCGGGAAAATGAATACCTCCCAAATGTTTGGTGCGGAGAATTTATCAAAGGCGTATCATGTTTATGCATACCAATTCGAAAGTGCTGTTTTGATCAATAATGGGAACAATAATTTTACAAAAATTAATTTGCCAATTGAGGCACAGGTAAGTCCCATTTTTGGAATAATTTGTGAAGATTTTACCGGTGATGGAATTACAGATATTCTTTGTCAGGGCAATTATTACCAAACTGAAATTTTAATAATGCGGCATGATGCAGGCACTGGTTTATTGTTGGAAGGAAAAGGTGATGGCACTTTCAAGCCCATAAGAAGTTTTGAAAGTGGCTTTTGGAGCGATGGTGATGCACGTTCTCTCATGGTTGTTAGTTGTGGAGAAAATAATAATCCATTGATAATTTCCGGAGTTAACAGCGGCCAGTCAAAGGTATATTCTTATGCTACTGAAAAAATAATTGGTACGGATTCAAATGATGCTTATGCACTCATCAATTATACTAACAACAAAACTCAAAAGGTAGAATTTTATAAAGGGGAAGGATATTATACCCAGCGATCGAATTTTATTGCAACCAACAAATTTATTCTATCCGTAGTCATTGTCGATTATAAGGGTAACAAACGCGAGGTTTATAATCAAAAAACGATTTGAAAATATCCCTTCGGCTGTTCATTCGTGCATTCTTGGCTACCCCTTTTTTTTTCCACAATACGGATGAAAAAATTAGCCACGAATGCACGAATAAAAAAATAAATTTTATAATGCTAACAACCCACCCCTCGGCTGTTATTCGTGCATTCGTGGCAACCCTTTTTTTTCCACAATACGGATGAAAAAATTAGCCACGAATGCACGAATGAAAAAATAAATTTTATAATGCTAACAAGCCTCCCTTCGGCTGTTATTCGTGCATTCGTGGCAACCCTTTTTTTTTCCACAATA
>CAZXBG010000167.1:0-7479 GCA_964638865.1 uncultured Chitinophagales bacterium
AAAATTTTATCCCTTTTTATCCGCCAAATCCGCGTCATCAGCGCTTCCTTTTTTCACCATCCATCCTTAGTTTTCCCGATACCCTTTACTTCGTTTTCACCCTCACAATCATCCTATAATAAAGTCCCGGCAAAAACCTCCTGATATGTGCCATCCAAATTTCTTTTCCTCCGATTAAAACTTCGTTTTTATTATTCTTAATTGCTTTAATTATTTTACTGACACAAACATCAACCGGCATTCCGTTTTTTTGTCCGGGATCTGTTACTGCCTGATTTTTTCCATCACCTTTCACTGCATTGTAAGAAATATTGGTATGTATAAATCCGGGCATTATAATATGAATTTGAACCGGAGATCCTTTTATGGTATTTTCTGCTCGCATGGCATCAAAATATCCTATTAATGCATGTTTACTTGCACAATACGAGGATCGATTCGGAACTCCGATTTTTCCGGTGATACTGCTCAATAAAATTATTTTACCATAACCATTTTTTTCCATCTGCGGAATAACTGCTTTACTTAAAATAACCGAACTGGTAAAATTAATATCCATTATTCGTTGCTCTACATCTGCTTCAGTTTCCATTGCAGTTGACCGCTGACTTATACCTCCACTATTAATAAGCATATCTATCCTACCAAAAAAAGAAATTGCTTGTTCGGCTATAGAATTTAAGGAGGAGAGATCAGAAAGATCAACCGGTAAAACTTCAATATTGCTGCTGTAAGGAAGGCATTCCGTTTTAACTCTTTCGAGTTCATCTTTTCGGCGAGATGATAATATAAGTGTTGCTTTTTGCCGTGCAAATTGTTTTGCAAGTTCTTCTCCAATACCGGAGGAGGCTCCCGTTATCCAGATCACTTTTCCTGTGGCGAAGGTTTTATTTTCGGCGCTCATGCAGCAAAGATACTTATTGCCCCTTAGGATGTTTAATCATACTGTGATAGGTATTGCGGATGCGCAGCGGGCTGTAGACTCCTGACATAAACATATACATAGCTACAGCGTTTGCAATGTTCACTTTTGCCCAACTGTTGTTTTCATATTTTCTGGCAGATACCACTGCATATTCCGGAATTACTTTGAAAGAATATTGTTTCATTATTCGTTTTACAAAATCATAATCTTCCATTATGATAAATTTTTCGCTGAAGCCGCTCAATGAAAAAAATATTTCTTTTCGCACAAAAAGTGTCTGATCTCCACCGCGACAGATCAAACCACCAAAACGATTAAAAAAAGCATTTACCTTCAATAAATATTTATCGGAATCAAATTTATATCGGAAACAACCTGCATCATAATTTTGATGTAAAGCTTGCATTATGGATTCAAAACAAGTTGATGGAGGAATGCAATCGGCATGCACAAAATATAAAATTTCACCCTTTGCATGCTGGGCCGCAAAATTCATTTGATTGGAGCGACCTTTTTTTGGAGAGAGAAGTACTGTTGTTTTAAATTGAGATGCAATATTTACTGTATTATCCTCACTTCCCCCGTCGCATACTATACATTCTAAAATTTTATCAGAATTTATTGATGTAAGCCATGATAAAACTTTAGCAATATATTTTTCTTCATTTAGCGTGGGAATAATGATACTGATCTTCATGTTTAAATATTTTTTATCAGGATAAAATCATGTTGTGCATCCTCACCCAAAGTAAAGGTAGTTGTTCCTGAAATTACAAAACCCCGATGTTTATAAATCTCAATCGCTCTTTCATTCTTCTGCCAAACACCTAACCAAATATAATTACACCTATTTTCAAATGCAAATTTTTCGCTTATGTTCATCAATTTACTACCAACTTTTAATTGCTGAAACTCCTTTACAACATAATATCGGGAAATTTCACAACCCTTTCCTTCCGGCATATACGTTGAATTTATGAGATTGAGTTTTACATAACCAATCATTTTTTGATCGTCATAGGCAATAAATAGGGTAGTTTCCTCATTTTTGAGTTCTGCAGCAATTGATTCAGGACCAAAATGGGTGTTTATATATTCCTGCATATTTTCCGGGGTATTTTCCTTGTAATAACTTTGATAAAAAGTTTCAGAACATAATTTAGCAAGTTCAATTATGTCATCTAAAGTGGCCTTAACTATTTGAATATTGACAAGGTTTTTCTCCTTCATGCGTCAATTTTAACACTTTGGCATCAAATTTTCCGTTTTGGTCGAAAATTTATATTATTTTTTTAGCCCCAATTGTAACTTTACGTCATATTTAAACGACATAGCGTTAAATAAGGTTAAAAGAAATGCACCTTAACATAATAATTTTTAATTTCACGTTACCGAAGGGTAGCACTATAAAAACCGCAAAATGAAAAACCTGATTGCTATCATATTTGTATTGTTAACAGGCGTTTCTGTTGTTTTAGCCGACGGGCCGGAAGGAGATAATCTACTCAATGCTGCTACTTGCACCGTAGATGAAACTGCTCAGCGGAGTTATTCGGCAAGCCAATCAGGGGAAAAGAAGATCTCTTATGCGTCAGTTTTACCCGCTCCGGACGAAAAAAATGTAGTTATAACCTTTACCATCAATGAGGATAACAAGATTCATGTTGTGGATGTTAAGGGTGGATATGCTTTTCTCAACCATTATATTAAATCATCACTCGAAGGCAAATTAATAAAAACGGAGAATGCCCTTCCGGGTATTAACTATGTTATGGCTGTTAAATTGCCAACTTCTGTATAAATTAATTATAAAAATTATAAGGAACCCTCGAACTTAATCGGGGGTTTTCTATTTTTGAGGCAGGAAAGGAGATTTCGGTTTTTCATTTTCTGTATGTGATGCCCGGCCTTTCATTTTTTAACGATACATTATTTATGAAAAAAATAGCAGTAATTCTTTGTTTTTTAGGGTCCTTGCAAATTCTATTTGCACAACAAACGGAATGGAATTCCTCCAGAATTTTATTGGAGATCCAAAAGTTAAATACTACCGGTAGTGCATTATATATCGCCGCACATCCCGATGATGAAAATACAAGATTAATAACTTATCTGGCGAACGAGAAAAAAGTGCGCACCGGTTATTTGTCTTTAACCAGAGGCGACGGAGGACAAAACCTTGTTGGTGATGAACAAGGTGCTTATTTAGGTTTAATACGCACACAGGAATTATTAGCTGCAAGAAGAACAGATGGTGGCGAACAATTTTTCACAAGAGCTGTCGATTTCGGTTATAGCAAAAGTGCAACAGAAACATTTACCAAATGGCCGCACGATAGCATTTTGAGTGATGTTGTTTGGGTGATCAGAAATTTCAAACCCGATGTGATCATCATGCGATTTCCACCTGACGAAAGAGCCGGTCATGGGCAACATACAGTAAGTGGAATTATTGCAGAGGAGGCATTCGCTGCAGCAGCCGATCCAACTAAATTTCCGGAACAATTAAAATATGTTTCGGTTTGGCAAACGCAGCGTTTATTTTTAAATAATTCTACCTGGTGGGATAAAGATTTGCCAAATAAAATTGCAAACGGTGAAAAAAATCTTGCCTGGTTAGATGTTGGAGGATATAATAATTTGCTCGGAAAAAGTTATGGCGAAATAGCTGCAGAAAGCCGAACAAACCATAAAAGTCAGGGATTCGGAAGCACACCAACCAGAGGTGAACAAAAAGAATATCTTGAATTAAAAAACGGAACGCCATTTTCCAATAACGATATTTTTGAAGGAATTTCTACAACATGGGAACGTTACCGTCAGGGTGGAGAGATTAAAATAGCACTAGATAAAATAATTACTGAGTATAATGTGCTGCAACCGGAAAAATCTGTAGATGCCTTATTAAAAGTGTATACACAATTAGAAAATACACCTGCTGATCAATTGGTGGAATTCAAAAAACAACAGTTGCAAAATATTATTGTTGCATGTCTGGGATTATGGCTGGAACCGGTCGCGGAAAAAGATATGGTTGTTCAGTGGGAAAAACTTAAAATTTTCAGCAACGCTATTAAAAGAAATGAATATCCTTTAACATTGGAATCTATCACTGTTTTAGATAAAGAATATAAAGCGGGAGAAATTCTTCCCGTAGGAATAAATCAAATTGACAGTTTTGAAATTATGATAGATAATAGGATATCTTCATCTCCCTATTGGCTGGAAGAAAATTATGACGGATTATTTTCTGTTTCCGACCAAAAGTTACGTGGTAAGGCAGAAAACGACCCGGCACTTGCATTTATTTATAACGTTAGAATAGGGGAGCAGTTATTTAAAATAAAAAGAGCAGTTGTTTTTAAAGAAACGGATGCTATTAAAGGTGAGTTATATAAACCTTTAAGTATAATTCCTGAAGTTTATATTAAATTGGATCAAAATAATATTTTTCTTAAAGAAGATGCACCTTCTGAAATTATATTTAATGTTCATGCAAATAGAGATATTTCAAATATGCCCATCACAATCAGAACGGATAATAATATTGAACAAAATTCTGAGAAAGTTTTTATAACATTAAATAAAGGGGAATCACAAAATTATAAATTTACAGTGAAACCAAATGGCGAAATTACTAATTTAAAGTTTTTTAAGGTGAGAAGCGATACACTATTTATCTTTGACGAAAACGATTATTCTGAACGCCACGTAACTATTGATACTTATATAGAAGTGGGAGCAAATTATACCATTGATTATGATCACATTCCCAGACAAGTAGTGTTCGAAGAAGCTAGTGTAAAACTGATCAAAACCGATATTGTAATTCCACAAATTAAAATTGCTTATGTTGAGGGAGCCGGAGATAAAGTGGATGAAAGTCTGCAACAAATTGGTTTGAACATTACCACTATAACACCGGAATCTATCACTTTGGCGGAATTAAAAAAATATGATGCTGTGGTGATCGGAGTCCGTGCATATAATACTTCAAAACCACTTGCTGATAATCAGAATATATTGATGCAATATGTAAACGATGGTGGCTTGGTTATAACACAATACAATACCAATTGGGATATGTATACTGAAAATATTGGTCCTTACCCTTTTAAAATTAAACGCGGACGGGTAACCGATGAAAATTCACCGGTTGACTTTCTGCTACCGGAGCATAATGTATTAAATACACCAAATAAAATTACAAAACAGGATTTCGATGGTTGGATTCAGGAACGCGGAATTTATTTTGCAGAAGATCTTGCACCTGAATATGCAACTCCCTTGGCATTTACCGATCCAAACGAAAAACCGCAAAACGGAAGTTTAATTATTGCAGATTACGGCAAAGGCGCATTTATTTACACCGGCATCGCGTTTTTTCGGGAATTACCGGCGGGAGTGCCGGGAGCGTATAGATTGTTTGTAAATTTATTATCCTATAAAAACCAGTCTAAATAATGGTCGCATGTAATTCCCGTTTCGTTATAATATTCGCGAAAATTCGCGCACTTTGCGTCTCCGTGGCCAAACCATTGCCTGTATGAAAGAAAAAAAATATTGGCGAAATTGGTACCTCTTCGTTGTTGCAGTTTTGGTATTGCAGATTATTATTTATTCATACATCACAAATAATCTGCAATGAATTGGATCGACTGGGTAGTAATGTTTGGCACCCTGTTTTTTATTGCCGGTTATGGAATTTACAAAACCCGTAAAACCAGATCTATTGAAACTTACCTGCACGATAATAATGAAAGAAAATGGTGGGAGATAGGTTTAGGCGTGATGGCGACACAGGCAAGTGCCATTACTTTTTTATCCGTTCCCGGACAAGGATACAACGATGGAATGGGTTTTATACAATTCTATTTCGGACTTCCACTTGCAATGATAGTAATCTCTGTATTTTTTATTCCGATATTTTACAAATTAAAAGTATTTACTGCATACGAATTTCTCGAACAACGATTCGACCTTAAAACAAGAACATTTACAGCATCTTTATTTTTAATTCAGCGTGCATTCTCGACCGGCATTACTATTTATGCGCCGTCTATAATTTTATCTCAGTTGTTAGGCTGGGATCTACGCACAACCGTTTTATTTATCGGTATCCTCGTAACAGCTTATATATTATCCGGCGGAACAAAGGCTGTTGCGGTTACACACAAACAACAAATGTTGGTGATCTACCTCGGTATGTTCATTGCTTTTGGATATTTAATTTATTATTTGAGTGCACATGCAAATTTTGGAGAAAGTATGCAGGTTGCAGGAGCACTTGGAAAAATGGATATCATTTCCAGTGGTATAGAAAACAATAAATTTAATTGGAGCGATAAATATAATATCATTTCCGGTTTGATAGGAGGATTATTTTTGCAACTCAGTTATTTCGGAACCGACCAAAGCCAGGTGGGACGGTATTTAGGCGGAGAATCAGTAAAAGAAAGTCGCCTCGGATTATTATTCAACGGTCTTGTAAAAATTCCTGTTCAATTTTTTATTTTATTAACAGGAATATTAGTTTTTGTTTTTTACCAGTTTGTTCAACCACCGGTATATTTTAATCAGGTTGCTTATGAAAATACAAAAAACTCCGTTTATGGGGATAGTCTTAAAGTTGCTGAAGAACAATATTTAAATGCAACATATTTAAATGCTGCAAACGCAAATTTTTTAAAGGACAAAATAGATAAAAAAGAAACCGAAGGAATTGCGGAAGCAAAAAGTGATCTTGCCGCCTCGCACGCAGTAAGTGAAGAGTTGCGGGAAGAGGTTAATAAGGTGATAATCGCTGCAAACCCCGGTGTAGAAGATGACCACGATTATATTTTTATGCATTTTGTAACAAATTATCTTCCTATAGGTTTAGTAGGCTTATTATTTGCAGTAATATTTTGCGCAAGTATGAGTTCAACCTCCTCTGCATTAAATGGTTTGGCAACTACCTTTTCCGTTGATATATATAAGCGGTTAATGAACAAAAGTGCAACTTCAATACAATATTTGAATGCAAGTAAATTATTAACAGTATTCTTCGGCGCACTTGCCATTGGGTTTGCGTTAGTGTGCTCTCTTTTCGATAATTTAATTGAAGCAGTAAATATTTTAGGCAGTTTATTTTATGGAACAATTCTCGGAATTTTCCTCACAGCGTTCCTATTAAAAAAAGTGAAAGGTCACGCTGTATTTATTGCTGCGATTATCAGCGAACTCTGCATCCTCTATCTCGATTTTAGTGTTCGTTTTAACTGGAACACCCCAAAATTAGAAATCGGATATTTATGGTATAATGTAATTGGTTGTTTGCTGGTAATGATCCTTAGTTTTATTTTCCAATCAACTAATTTTCGTAAAGCAGCAACAAACCAATAATTTTTTTCACTCAAAAAAATGCCTCAAATGGACAGCCATGGGTATATTGCTTTTTAAACGCTAAATTGAGTTATTCGTGCACCTGCTGATGGCTGTCAGGGTCGTGGCCACCAACTTTTTTAACCCACACTATGGACAAAAAAAAAGTTGCCACGAATGCACGAATAAAA
>CAZXBG010000168.1:0-7468 GCA_964638865.1 uncultured Chitinophagales bacterium
GTGTGCTGTGAGACGCTGCCGATCCGGTGCACACAGTGATAAGAAGTTAAAAGCCCTCAGGAGGATTTATCATTCTATAATGACCGTTTAATTTTGCTTTAATTTTTATTTCCGCTATTTGTTTAACAGCGGGTAATATTGTTTTAATATGTTCCACAATTATTTTTTGACGGGCGGTTTCTTTTGCATGTCGAAGAAGTTCGTACTCGGAAATAAAATCAAATCCTACATAATGTGCAAGTTTAAAAGAACTGAAAGTAAAATCAGGTTTAAAAATGTTTTCCTTGATATCCAGAAGGTCAAAAAGTTCGGTTGCCAATAATTCCAATTCCTGAACAAGTTTATGATAAGAATCGTCGATATTATGTACGAGAGAAATTATTGCTCCGGAGTATAATTTTTCCGGTATGTTCTCAATTACCTCCAACACGCGAAATACCTGCAGTCCCTTTACTTGTATGTCCATTTCGCCGGTCTCATATACCTTTTGTACTTTTTCTAAATGCATTTCGGTTCCATATTCCATCAATTCTTTGTCGTTTACAACAGGAATTCCAAAAGTTTTACCTTCAGCATTACACTCTGCAATTAACTGAATATACCGCGGTTCGAATATATGTAAATTCAATTTTTCACCTGGATATACTACCAGATTAAGTGGAAATATTGGTAAAAATTTTTGCATAGCTATTTAATACATTTTATAATCTCTCCCCTGCCCTAATCTCTGTTTTTAAACTATTTTGTTTTGGTGGAACAGGGCAAGAATATTCATGGTTATAAACGCAATACGGGTTATAGACATTATTAAAATCAAGTATAATGTATTCGGTTGCCAGAGTATGAATGTCCAAATACCGTCCTCCGCCATAAGTTTCTTTTCCATTTGTAAGGTCATAAAAAGGAATAAAGTACACCTCCTGCCCTTTCCCTTTATAACTCTGGTTGCGATAAACTTCCAGCGAATATTTATATCCACCCAACACAAAATTTAATATGCCCATTGTTTTATAGGTATCTGCAATACTTCCCGTTGCCTGAATAGTAAAAACCGGACCATTTTTTAACTCTTCAAATTGAGCGGATACTCTATAATTTGTATCTGTTTCATAGTATTTCAATCCGGTAAATACTTTCCTGAGCGAATCCGATAAAGGGGAATCAGCACTTCGAAAAAAATTATCCATTTCGTTTCTGTGTTTGGATATTTCCGAATAATAATCCTCCCCAATTATTTGCGATTCGGCTCCGCCTGCAGAATCTTTATCTTTACATGCAGGGTACATAATTATATTGAAAAAAAGGAATATCAGCACACTTATATACCGCATAACAATTACCTGTGGTTTTGAACCTTGAATTAATATTTCAAAACTATATAAAAAGTGAAACATTACAATTGTTGAAACACAATTTTATGATGAAAACAAGAAATGTTTATTTTCAAATACCTTAAACAACCAGCTATGTTCAATATAGAATCCTTCCGTGAATACTGTTTAAAGAAAAAAGGGGTGACAGAAGAATTTCCGTTCGACAACGAAACACTGGTATTTAAGGTAAACGGTAAAATTTTTGCCTTAACCAGTCTTGTTTCAGAACAATTTCGGATCAACCTGAAATGCAACCGCGATCTCATTCCCGAATTACGGGCAAAACACCCTGCTGTGCAACCCGGGTACCACATGAACAAAGAGCATTGGAATACGGTGATGATAGATGGCAGTGTTTCAAAAAAAGAAATTCTAAAAATGATCGACCATTCATATGAGGAGGTTGTTCGAGGTATGACAAAAAAAATGCAGGAAGAATTAAAAAAAATGTAATATTGTCAATTACTTCCCGCCGAAATATGGATATACCTGAAATAATTTACGAAGACAATCACCTTATCGCGATTAATAAAAAGCCGGGGCAGATATCACAAGGCGATAAAACTAAGGATATTCCGCTAGTAGAAATTGTAAGACAATATCTGAAAGACAAATATCAAAAACCGGGTAATGTATTTGCCGGATTGGTGCATCGCATTGATAGGCCTGTGAGTGGTGTTTTATTATTTGCAAAAACAAGCAAGGCGAACGAACGAATGGGTAAAATAATAAGGGAAAGAAACTTTCATAAAACTTATTGGGCAGTAGTTAAAAATAAACCTGAACCGGAAGAGGGAGCTTTAAAACATTATCTCCTAAAAAATCCCCACATGAATAAAAGTTTTGCTTATCCCGACGAACGTCCCGAATCAAAACTTGCCATGCTGAAATATAAACTTATTGGAGCATCAGATCGGTATTTTTTATTGGAAATTAACCCGGAAACCGGTCGGCATCATCAAATTCGTGTGCAACTTGCATCCATAAAATGTCCAATAAAAGGCGATATCAAATATGGCTTCGACCGCACCAACAAAGATGCCTCCATCCATTTACATGCCCGAAAACTTGAATTTTTACATCCGGTAAAAAATGAAACGATCACAATTATTGCAGATCCACCGAGTGACCCAGTTTGGAATGCTTTTATGGAATTAAAAACATAAAAAAACCCGGAATTTACTCCGGGTTTTTATTTTAGATCATTATTAATTAATATTCATCTGTATCGCCAAATTTAACATCCGGCATCATGAAATTTATTCCAAGCACAACACCAACAAATGCATTGTGAGAAGCTTTATAAATATTTTCTCCTTTGGCCGGTTCAAGCTCGCGGGTAGATTCTGAATTAATATCCAAAAATCCGAAAGAACCTCTTAAACCCGGTGAAAAATACATCTTATCATTTACATAAATATCAACTCCAATATCGAAAAGCACCCCTATATCCATCCTGTTGAAATAATCAATTTGTGGTGTTATTCCGCCGGCATTATCAAAATCGGGAACATAACTTTGAGGTGCTTCAATCTGCGGAATATCTTTTTGTTCATCCGTTTCATTTATATCCGCAGTATACCTTTGGTCGGCACTTACCAGATAACCAAATTGAAGGCCTCCTAAAATATGATATTTGATTGCATCTTTTGCATCTCCCTCCATATATTTGAACAACATTGGCACCTGAATATATCTTAAATCAACATAGCGGTAGGTTAATACAGGATACAATTGATTCGGAATATCCGGGTTGTAACTCTGACTAAAATCACGAACAATATCAGAATAATCCTGACCCATAAACGCATAGTTCAATTCTATCTGTGCACCAAAATTCTGATGCCAGTTATATCCAAGAACAACACCCCCCGCAGGACCTAATTTATATTCATAATCCATTTCCGACAGTTGATAATTATTCTGATTTAGTATCCAGGCGCTGTTGAATTGACCCTGAAAGCCTAAATGTAATCCCACCTGCGCATGCATTATACCTGTGGCAAAAAGGCCAAGAAATAGTGTTTGTAATGCTTTTTTCATACTTTTCTATAATTGACTCACGAATATACGACGATTTCGATAATCTGAAAATCGGAATCCACAATTCCACTTTTACTGACCTGATTTCGGTTGTTTTGAGGTTTAGATAAGATAACACAAAAACACCAAATATTTCACGTTAAAAATGCAAAAATCTTATTATTAAATAATCAATGCAGATTTTGTAAATGATAAGTTGAGCATCTTTGGGTGTCACAAAAAAAGAAAATCCGAAATATTTTACAAATGTTATCTTAGCGCCCATGGATAAGATCGCAATGATATGGAAGTATGTAAAATACCGATGGAAGGCAAAAACCGAGTATGATGTCCATTCTCCCTTCTTATTCGATCTTATTGAACATGTTTTAAATGATACCCGTGATTATTACCTTTTTGAGGCAATTGAACAACTTCGCACTCAACTTCTGGTAATTGATACAGAATTGGAGGTGGTCGATTTTGGGGCGGGTTCAAAAAGAAGCAGGGCACCGAGGCGTAAAGTGTCCACTATTGCAAAAAACACCCTTATTACTCCAAAATTCGGGAAACTGTTGTTTTATTTGGTTGAACACTACGATTGTAATACCATACTTGAATTAGGTACTTCATTGGGAATCAGCACTTTATATCTTGCAGGTGCAAAACATGATGCCAAGATTATTACTTTAGAGGGTAGTCCCGAAATTGCTGCATTTGCTAAACAGAATTTTGAAAAGGTGCATATTAATAATATAGAAATTCTTACCGGGGAATTCTCACAAACCTTGCCCAAAGCGCTTAATTCGCTTGGTAAAATTGATTTGGCTTTTATTGATGGGAACCATCGCAGAGAACCAACTATACGTTATTTTGAACAAATTTTACCTTTCTGCCACAATAATACAATACTGGTATTCGATGATATCCACTGGAGTGCAGAAATGGAAGAAGCCTGGAATCATATTAAAAAGGTTGAAAAAGTGACACTTTCTGTTGATCTGTTTTTTAAAGGGATCGTTTTTTTCAACACTGATCTTCATGAAAAAATGGATGTTACTATTCAATATTAACGTTGAATAATAAAATACAATATACAGGATACCTGAGGCGGAGCTTCATTTTCGGTTCAAATACCCCTTCAATTAACATTTGATTACGTGTTGTTCAAGAAAAGCTAATACCTTAAAACCCAGGTTGTTTAACATAGTTTAACTCCGCATTAAAAAACCATTTCGCTTAATCATTATAATTTTACGTCAGATTAAATCCTAATTAAAGTTTATGAAAAAAATACTTCAATTATTACCGGTGTTGATCCTTGTTAATACACTGGTTTCAGCCCAGAGCAAGCTTCCATCCAATTTTTATATGAAAAAGTTGCCAAACGGATTGGAATTGCTTGTTATTGAGGACAAAACAGTTCCTCTTGCAACCATTGAAATTGTGGTAAAAAATGGTTCTTATACCGAGGACAGCGCCTTCAATGGTTTGTCGCACATGTATGAACACATGTTTTTTAAAGCAAATAAAGATCTTCCGAGTCAGGAAGCATTTTTAAAACGCGTTCAGGAATTAGGTGTTGTTTTTAACGGAACAACCAGCAACGAGCGTGTTAACTATTTTATCACGCTAAGCAATTCAAAATTAGAGGAAGGATTGCAGTTTATGAATTCGGCAATTCGTTATCCTTTATTTCTGGAACAGGAAATGAAAAATGAAAATCCGGTTGTAGATGGTGAATTTCAGCGCAACGAATCAAATCCTGTTTTCTTTTTGCTGGATGATGTAAATCGTGCTATGTGGAAAGAAAATTATTACAGAAAAAATCCAATAGGGTTACACGATGTTATTATGACCTGTACTCCTGAAAAAATGCGTATAATTCAGGAAAAATATTATTATCCTGATAATGCAATGCTTGTAATTGCCGGAGATGTTGCACATGAAGAAGCATTTGCAAGAATGGAAAAAGTTTTTGGCGATTGGAAACCTGCCGGATTTGACCCCTTTGTAAAATGGCCGGTACCGGAAATTAAACCACTTAACGGAGTTACAAATGTTATTACCATAAACGAAAATGCGCAAATCCCGATCTTTTTAATTGGATATCACGGTCCTGATACCAGAAGAGATATTAAGGCAACTTATGCTGCAGATGTATTTTCTTATATTCTTTCACAGGCGTCCAGTAAATTGCAAAAAGACCTGATTGAAACAGGACTTGCCTATCAGGTTGGCGCCAGTTATCAAACAGCAAAATTTACAGGACCAATACAAATTATTCTTGTTCCAAATCCAATGAAAGTTGCGGAGGCGTATGCTGTATTACAACAGAATATTGAGCAGTGGACAAGCCCGGATTATTACACCGACGAACAATTGGAAACTGCAAAAAATCTTTTGGCAATTTCTGATGCATATAGCAAAGAAAGCACCAGTAATTTTGTGCATACTGTAACCTATTGGTGGGCATCTGCAACTATTGATTACTACACCAATTATGTAGCTAATTTACAAAAAGTAACACGTGCCGACATTAATGATTATATCAACACTTACATTAAAGGCAAGGCGCATGTAAACGGTTTATTGTTGAGCCCTGCTATGCAAGAATCCGTTGATTTAAAAGCATTAGGATTTGAAGTAAAACAATAATAATAAAATTCTCTAAATATCATTATTATGAAAAAAATTAAATTATTTATATTACTCCTTGTAAGTATTTCTGCGGCTCCACATTTATTTGCGCAGGACACGAAGGAATTTACGGTAGAAGGAATTAAGGTGATACATAAATATGTACCCAAAGATGTGATAAGTGTTCGTCTTTTTGTGGAAGGCGGAACCGGAAATTACACAAAAGATAAACAGGGAATTGAAAATGTTACGCTCAATTTAATGGTAGAGGGCGGAACAACAAAAATGTCGAAACTGGAATTTAAAACAGCTGCGGAAAAGATTGGAACTTCCTTCGGAGCCTCTACAAATCTTGATTACGGAACAATGAGCATGACCTGTATAAAAATGTTCTGGGATAATTCCTGGAATTTATTTAGTGATGCAATTTTAAATCCTGCTTTCCCTGAAAATGAATTTTCTATTTTGAAGGAACAATTAATTGCAAATGCAAAACAATCGATGGCAGACCCTGATAGTTATCTTGCGGTTTTATCGCGTCAGGTTGCTTTTGAGGGAAAAGATTATGCAAAATCACCGGAAGGAACTCCGGAAACACTGGAGACCATTACACGTGATGAAGTGTCCAATTATTACAAAAGAACCATTGGTAAAAAAAGAATATTTTTAGTTGTTGTTGGCAATATCACCGAAGCGGATCTTACAGAAAAAATTAAATCATCTCTGGCAGCTTTACCATATGGTGTTGCAGCTTCTTCGGAGAACAGAGTATTAATAACACAACCAAAGAAATTTGTTGAAGATAGAGATATTGCAACAAATTACATTCGCGGGGTAATGAGTGCACCTTTTGCAAACACTGAAGAAGGAATTTCTTACCGCATTGCAATGTCCATTTTGGGCGATCGTTATTTTACGGAACTGCGCACAAAAAGAAGTTTGTCGTATGCACCCTCCGCATTTTTTGCTGCATCTGCAGTTTCAAATCCTTATGGTGTAATTTATATCAGCACCACTGACCCGAAACAAAGTATGCAGGTAATGACCGACGAATTAAATAAAATTAAAAGAGAAGGTTTTACAGAAGTGGAATTAACCGATAAAAAACAAGAATTTTTAACCGGATATTATTTAACTTTAGAAACCACCGGAAATCAGGCAGATGCCTTAGGTGCCGCAGAATTAAGTGGTGGCTGGGAACAACTTGATAAAATTACGGCAGAAGTAAATGAGGCTAAATTAGTCGACCTCAATAAAGTTTTCGATAAATATTCCAAAGCAATTGTCTGGACTTATTTAGGTAAAAAAGACGCAGTTAAAGAAGAAGATTTTAAACAAACAGAAGAAGCACCGAAAAAGAACAAACCGTATTGAAGGATTTGGTAATTTGTTAATTTATTAATTTTATTCAAGTCCAAATCGGATCGCTCCGG
>CAZXBG010000169.1:0-7422 GCA_964638865.1 uncultured Chitinophagales bacterium
TAATGTGTTTGTTTATTTTGTGTCCCCACAATTCCGCCATAATGCAGAGTTCCATCGTCACTTGCCACATGGAGGATGGGTGGAGTTAATACTAAATGTTGGGCTTTCATCCTCCGAGGCCACAGAGTTACCGGAGGAACTCTGCGCAAGGTATTTGATATATATCAAACATAAATAATATGCTCATCCCTGATTAACTCCAGCCCTTTCAGTCGCATGATAACCTGTGCAACTGCAATTACATCTTTGCTGCAATATAAACCGATGCGATTCAGGTCGTTCTGATTCCAATACACATCTCCAACCATACTTCCATCAATATCATCCTTGGGAGTAGGTATTTCTAAAATTGTTGCCAGTAAATTGAGAGAAGTATAATTTTTGTAATCACCGAACTTCCACAATTCTAAAGTATCAACGTGATTTACTTCCCATGGTTTTTTGCCGTAAATATCTAAAACCGGTGGTAATGTTAATCTGTTAATTAAATAACGTCGACACAGCCACGGAACATCAAATTCACGAATATTATGTCCGCATAATTGGAAATTATTTTTAGTAACATTTATTAAGGTCTGTTTAAATTCTTCCAACAACATTTTTTCATCATCACCCTTAAATGTTTTTATTTTAAGTTGATAATCGTTATTTATTTTTTGGATATAAGCACAGGAAATACAAATTACTTTTCCGAATTCGGCAAATATTCCTGCCTTGGAAAAATAAAATTCTTTTTTGTCATCCTCCTCCTTTCGGGTTCGCCCTACTTTGTCGTCAAATAATTTTTGCAATTCAGGGGAAAGTTCATCGTAATGTTTTTTTCCGGGCACTGTTTCAATGTCGAAAATAAACAGGTTTTCGGGCGTGATAGCTTGTAACATACATTTTATTTTTAAGGGTTAATAAATACATCATTCAAAAATAAGAATTTTACTTTACCATTCAATTTTATTATACATGGGAATTGATAAACCGGTAATTCCTCTCCCCTTATCACTCATCAAAAATGCAATAGTATCTGCAACGTCTTCCGTAGGGGTGAATGTTTTAAATTGTTCCTCCGTTGCCCAACTTAAATTATTGGGTGTTTGCAATGTTGCAGGTAAAATAATATTTGCCCGCACATTAAAATTGCGACATTCCTCTGCGACACTGAGTGTAATTGCAACCAATGCACTTTTACTTGCGGTATATAAAGTATTTCCTTTCAATTGATGTAAAACAGGTTTTGCACCAATAGTGACGATTGAACCTTTTCCCGATTTTTTGAGAATTGGAACAAGTTCCTTCAGCAATAAAAAGGTGGGTTTTACATTGAGGTCCATTAAAAAATTGTAATCAGTTTCGGTATAATCTGCAATGGAACTAGCTCCTTTATATCCACCTGCAAGGTGCACAAGGCCGAAAATATTGTCTTTTATACCCGAAATCCATTGTTGAACCTGAGATTCATTTGCCAAATCAGCAATTACCGGATAAAGGGTTTTATTTATTTTTTCGGGAAAGAATTGCGCAAGTGTATCGCTGCTTTTTTCATTCAAAACCGCAGCATGTAATATCCAACCATCCTGCAATAATCGGGTTGTTACGGCTTTTCCAAGTCCTCCGTCTGCCCCGGTTATCAATAATATTTTCTTTTCCATCTTCACTTTTTTTATCCCAAAGTTAAGGTTTTGTAGAGGCTATTGGACATATTTGCGGTACTGTATTAACAGCAGATTTCATTTTACAAGTAAAAAACATTTATTTTGTGCAGTAATCAACAAACTTAATTGGTTTGTTCTTTAACCTAAAATACCACAGAATATGAAGAAATCAATCCTGGCTCTTACTATTGCGACTCTTTCAATCCTCAGCACCAAACAGGTAAATGCCCAGCTTTGGCTCATGACGGATGGTGGCATTTTTTTTACAAAGGACCTTGTAGGAGAAGGGATTAACCTGAAAGCCGGTTGGCACTACGGAGAATACGATTATAATATGGTTACACTGGGAGGCGGATACAACTTTCTTGCTCAAAAACCTTTGGATATTGTGGTTGTAGACACCACAGGACTGCTTACAGATACAATTGAATCATTTTTAGTAACTAATCTCATTTCCATTGATGGTGATTATCGAAGATATTTTTTCCAGACGGATGCTGATGATTATTTTGCATTTTATGGTATAGCGGGTATCAGTCTTTGGTTGGTAAATACAAAAGTGAATTTAGGTCCATTTGTGGATTCTGTATTTGCTGTTCAGGAAGGAGCCACATTGGTTGCCTCAAATATGAGTGTGAGAATGCCATTAGGGTTTGGCATGGACTGGACAGTTAGAGGCAGGTTCTGGTGGTATTTCGAAGCAAAAATTGAGGTTCCATTCACACAGGTAAATAATGAATATATTGGAAATGATTTTGGTGTCAGTTATCACTTCACTACCGGTGCCCGTTTTCTGTTACACGATTTTTATAGGTAACAGATTCCTTTTTCAGATATTTTTTTCTTCAGGTTCAACAATTATCCGCAAAGCGCGGTCGTAGGAAAAGTAATTCCACATCCAGTTTATAAATACCATAAAACGGTTTCTGAATCCAACAAGTGCCATAAGATGTATGAACATCCAGATGTACCAAGCCAAATATCCTCCAAAAGAATAGAAGGGTAAATCCACAACTGCTTTGTGTCTTCCAATAGTGGCCATGTTTCCTTTGTTCTTGTATTTAAATGGCTTTAAATTTTGTTTTTTGGTTATGCGTATAAAATTATTCGCAAGATTTACTGCCTGTTGCAGAGCAACCTGAGCAACTCCCGGATGTCCGTTAGGGAAATTTTTATCTTCGGTCATCAAGGTTATATCTCCAATAGCATAAACATTCGAATAATTTTGAATCCTGTTATATGCATCAGTTAAATATTTTCCACCCTTCGCAATGGAATCGATATTTATTCCCGGAATGGTTGCTCCTTTTACCCCTGCGGCCCAAATAATATTATCGGTTTTAATTTTTTCACCATTGGAAAGCACCAATTCATCGCCGTCGAAATTTTGCACAAACGTGTTGAGCCAAACATGCACTTTATCTTCCTCTAAGTATTTTTTTGCCAATCGAGACGATTTTTCGCTCATTGCAGCCAATAATCTGCCGGATCCTTCAATTAAATAAATCTCCATATTTTCCACCTTGAGTTCGCGATAATCGTGGGGTAAAACATTTTTTCTTATCTCCGCCAATGCCCCTGCAAGTTCCACACCTGTAGGGCCTCCGCCAACGATAATAAAATTCATCCGCTGTTTTTGTTCTTCCGTGGAATCGGATATGATCGCCCTTTCAAATTTGTGCAATATTGCACTCCGCATGGCTAATGCTTCCTGCACCGACTTAAGTGTGAAACTCACTTTTTCAATTGCAGTATTCCCATAAAAATTAGTAACAGCACCTGTCGCTATGATGAGGTGATCATATTCGAACTCCCCCACATTCGTGTGTACTTTTTGAGTTTTTGTGTCAATTTGATCCACAGTTGCCAGCCTGAAAATAATATTTGGATATTTTCCGATCTTTCTGCGAAAGGGATATGCAATACTCTCGGCCGTTAAACCAGCAGAAGCTATCTGGTAGAGCAAGGGCTGAAAGGTGTGAAAATTATTCTTATCTAAAAGCGTAACGCGGTAAGGTTTATTGTTCAGTTTTTTTACGAGCTCCAATCCCGCAAAACCGCCACCTATGATCACAATTTTTGGAAGCGATGTATCGTCGTATTGGTATTTCATTTAATTTGAATTTGCCTTTTAAAATTAACGGTGATTTGTCTACAAATGTTCCGTTAAAAATATTTAATTTCCAAAAAGAGTTTTATTTATTTTACTTTGTAGCGTTATTAACAATTATTCCATGTCAAAGAAGAAAAATAACCTCCAATTTGGTTCTGTTTGTGTGCAGCAATCTAAAATCAAAAAAAAGATCTCCCCGCACACCGAACCCATTTATGCTACTTCGGCATATACCTTCGATTCCACAGAGGAGGCGATGAAATTATTCGATGATCAGTTTCAGGGTTACGTGTATTCGCGTTGGTCAAATCCTACTGTGGAGATGGCAGAAAATAAGATTGCAGCATTAGAAACACATAGTTCAGAAATTAAAGCAAAAGCACAATTATTTAGCAGCGGAATGGCTGCAATTTCCTCTGCAATGATGGCATGTTTAAATACAGGAGAAAAACTGCTCACGCAAAATCAATTATACGGCACTACCGATGAATTAATTCAAAAACAACTCACTGCATTCGGAATTGATAATATGCGTTGTGATTTGAATGAACTTAATAAAGTAGAGAATATCATTAAAAAAGATAAGACCATAAAATTAATTTATCTCGAAACGCCATCCAATCCCATGATGGAAGTTTATGATATAAACGAAATTTCAAAACTCGCAAATAAATATAAAATAAAAGTTGCGGTGGATAATACTTTTGCTTCACCCTATTGTCAGCAGCCATTAATTTCTGGTGCCGATATGGTAATACATTCCACTACAAAATATTTGAACGGTCATGGTTCCGGATTAGGTGGTGTAGTGGTGGGAAAGGATGTAAAGTTCATGAAGGAACAAGTATGGACCAAAATAAAATTGCTCGGTGCTAATTCCAATGCTTTTGATGCATGGTTGATATTACAGGGATTAAAAACTTTGGAAATTAGAATGCAGCGTCATTGTGCAAATGCAAAAAAAGTTGCTGAATTTTTACGCGATCATAAAAAGGTATCTCACGTAAATTATTGCGGATTTAAAGAACATCCTCAACATAAAATAATTAAAAAACAAATGCGCGATTTCAGCGGTATGTTGAGTTTTGATTTAAAAGGTGGATTAAAAGCGGGCAAACAACTCATGAGCAATGTTAATTTATGTAATTTAGTTACTACACTTGGTACAGTGGATACCTTAATACAACATCCTGCAAGTATGACCCACGTAAATGTTTCCCGTGAACGACGCGTGACCAGTGGAATAACAGATGGCCTTGTTAGATTAAGTGTGGGTATTGAAAATGTGGAGGATATAATCGGGGATTTGGAGAATGGTTTAAAATAAATAATTTACGAATTAAATTATACCATCTTTTTTTTATATAAATTTATTACAAAAAGGATAACACATGTCAATAATAAAAGTGGTCCCGAAACAATCATAAAATTACTTTAGAAGTAAGTGAGCAGTGGGCAGTGAGCAGTTTGTAATATTGGAGCCCAATTGTTTCAAGGGAAACGCATTTAAATATTTTAATATTATAAAAAAAAATCCTTTTTTATCCGCCAAATCTGCGTCATCAGCTTTGTGTTTTTTCCACGTTTTTTTTTGTGCCTCTTGTTCCGGTACCATATCCAAAAAAGAGAGAGTATTCAAACACTTCCTGCTTCCACTCCTGCGCTAATCTTTTTAACCAATCCCTGCAAAACTTTTCCCGGTCCAACTTCTACAAAATTTGTTGCCCCATCCTCCACCATTTTTAAAACCGATTGTGTCCATTTTACCGGTGCCGTTAATTGGGCAATTAAATTATTTTTTATGAGTTCCGGATCAGATACAGCACTTGCATTTACATTTTGATATACCGGACAAATTGGAGTATTAAATGTAGTAGCCTGAATTGCTTCAAATAATTCCTGTCGTGCAGGTTCCATTAATGGTGAATGAAAGGCACCTCCAACAGGTAAGATCAGAGCGCGTTTTGCACCTGCAGCTTTTAATGCTTCACAGGCTTTATTTACGGCTTCTATTTCTCCGGAAATAACTAATTGTCCCGGACAATTATAATTTGCGGGAACAACAATTCCCTCAATTTCCCTACAAATTCTTTCCACAACATCATCTGCTAATCCTAAAACTGCAGCCATAGTAGATGGTTGTAAAACACATGCTTTTTGCATGGCATGAGCGCGTTTGGAAACTAATATTAATCCGTCATCAAAAGATAATGTCTTATTTGCAACGAGGGCAGAAAATTCTCCTAAGGAATGACCTGCAACCATATCAGGATTAAAATTTTCAATAGTGGATACAAGTACAACGGAGTGTAAAAAAATTGCAGGTTGTGTTACATTAGTTTGTTTTAATTCTTCCTCTGTTCCATTAAACATGATATCCGTGATGCGAAAATCTAATAACATATTTGCCTCTTCAAACAAAGTGTTTGCATTGTTATTCGTTTCGTATAAGTCTTTTCCCATACCCGGAAATTGTGCTCCTTGTCCGGGGAAAATATATGCTTTTTTCATACCAGTTTTTTTTATTCTGTAATACCTGTTTCTCCAATCACCATAAAAATATCACGCGATGGCGCCCAGCCTTCTCCTAATTCCGAATTGTGTTTTGCCGGTATCACTAAAAGGTATTTTCCTTCCAATTTGCAAACTTTGTAAGCAACCAATGATTTTATTTTGTCGGGATTCTGTATTCTGGAATCAAGATTTCCCATTTCTGAAGGCCATTTATCTTCTGTGTGATAATTTTTAATACTTTCAAGCAGAAAAGGTTTGATATTTTCAATGTTCAGTAATGCAATATCTTCGTCAAGCAGTTCATAACTGCTATATAATTCACCCGGGTCGGTTATTTCCACACGAGTGCACTTTTTACCTTCAATTTTATATTTTTTTGATTGAGCAGTTACCAGGGTAGAACTCACAATAAAAAATATAGCCAAAATCAAACGTACCTTTTTCATAGCGTTTATTTTAAGCCGTAAATGTAAAAAATAATCGTTGATTATTTACTTAACCGGGCAGCAATAAGATTGATGAATTCATTTCTTGTCTGCATTTCCTGAAATTGACCGGTAAATGCAGAAGTTGTTGTAACGGAATTCTGTTTTTGAACACCACGCATCATCATACATAAATGACTGGCTTCAATAACAACGGCAACACCATGTGGTTTCAAGGTATTGTCCAAACAATGCAAAACTTGTTGAGTCAGTCGTTCCTGAACCTGTAAACGTCTTGCAAAAATATCTACCACTCTAGCTATTTTGCTCAGTCCTACAATTTTTCCATTTGGAATATAAGCTACATGTGCGCGTCCGTAAAAAGGCAACATGTGATGTTCGCACATAGAATAAATCTCAATATCTTTTACAATAACCATCTCACTGCATTCCTCCGTAAACATAGCTCCTCTAACTACAGCTTCCGCATCCTGATTATAACCCTGGGTCATGAATTGCATTGCTTTAGCAATACGTTCCGGAGTTTTTTGTAAGCCCTCACGATCCGGATCTTCACCAAGCGATTTAATAATTTCTAAATAACTTTTACTCAAGGTTTCAATGGAAGCAGAACCATACTCCTCTGTCTTTTTGTAAAATTGGTTATTGGATTTCCCCTGAATATTATTTTTCATAATGGTTTGGTTTAGTCGCCGAAATACTC
>CAZXBG010000170.1:0-7419 GCA_964638865.1 uncultured Chitinophagales bacterium
TATGGCAGAGAGATTATACCGAATATCCCACTTCAGAACATTACTTTTATGATTTCCGTCAAATGCCCGATAAAGGGTTTGTGATTTCAGGTTTAGGAGTTCAATTTATTGATGGTGAAGTTCAATCCATGTTATGGCTAGTTCGTCTCGATAGCATGGGCTGCCTCATACCCGGATGTGATGATACACCTATAATAAACCAACCAAACATTGAAAATACAATTTTTACAATTTACCCAAATCCAATAACAAACACCTCTACGGTCGAAATTAAAATCCCGGAGAATTTTCATATAATCCCCGGAGAAAAATTATTTTTAAATATCTATGATATCAACGGAAAATTAGTGGATAATTATTCTAATATTTTCTTGCAGAATCCAAATGAAGTAATTCGTTTTAATATTTACAAAAAGAATGTGGCAAGTGGAATTTATGAGACCGTTTTATATTATGGAGGAATGAAATTGGGGGCAGTTAAACTTCAATATTCCAATTAAATATTTAAATAATCAAACAGACATCGTTAATTCTCTTCCATAATTTTTGCAAACCTCCAAGAATCTTCAAACGAATTATACAGCGGCACCGGAGCAACGCGTATTACATCCGGTTCGCGCCAGTCGGCAATAATTCCGTTTTCGGTTAATCTGTTGAACGTGTTTTTCCCATCTTTTTCCATAACAATGGATAATTGACAACCGCGTTGTTCGGGATCTGAAGGCGTTATTATTTTAAAATCTTTTCGATTCCCGTTCAATAATAAAAATTCGAGATAAGCAGTTAACAATATACTTTTTTCGCGAAGATTTTTTATTCCTGCGGCATCAAATATTTCCAGTGATGCGCGGTGAGCTGCCATAGAAAAAATTTGTGCGTTGCTCATCTGCCAACCCGCTGCACCTTGTTGTGGGAAAAAACCTTTTTGCATTTTAAATCGCGTGCTTTCTTCATTTCCCCACCATCCGCTTAAGCGCGGAAGTGTATTATTATTTGCGTGTTTTTCATGAATAAATACACCACTTGTTCCACCGGGGCCCGAGTTTAAATATTTGTAAGAACACCAGGTTGCAAAATCGACATTCCACTCGTGTAAATTTAATTCCACGTTTCCGGCAGCGTGTGCAAGATCATATCCAACTACAATTTCATCGGAACATTTTTTTGCATGGGTAGTAATTTTTTGCAATTCAAATAATTGTCCGGTATAATAATTTACACCGCCAATCATGATTAACGCAAGTTCATTTTTATGTTTTTCTATTTCGGCGAAAATGTCTTCGGTGCGCAAAGTATTTTCTCCTTCACGCGGCATTAATTCAATAATTGCATCATGAGGATCATAACCGTGAAATTTTACTTGATTTTCTACAGCATATTGATCGGAAGGAAATGCCATATATTCCATCATGATCTTATAACGCGTTTTTGTAGGGCGATAAAAACTGATCAGGAGTAAATTCAAGTTTACTGTGAGTGTGTTCATCACCACTACTTCAATCGGTTTTGCACCAACCAGTCTTGCAGTTTGTTCCTCCAAAAAATGGTGATAATACAACCAGGGGTTTTTAGCGTGCAGATGCCCTTCCACTCCAAACGTTTCCCAATCCTTTAATTCCTGTTCAATAAATTTTCTAGTAGATTTTGGTTGAAGTCCCAATGAATTTCCTGTGAAATAAATGGAATTCTTTCCATTAAACTGCGGAAAATAAAAGAGTTCTCTGAAATGTTTAAGAGGATCCTGATTGTCCAGGTTTTTTGCAAATTGCAGTTCGTTTTGAAAAAGTGGATGGTTTTGCGCCATGACACAAAGTTAAATCTCCCCACAACAATATTTATAAAGCTATGACACAAATTTTCTATATTTGACGCCACAAGTTTATCCCTTTAAAAATGACCCTTGTTCTATTATGCAAAATCCAGATGCCTCGAATGAAATATTTCGAATTGCCGCAGAGCTGACGAAGTACACTTCCAAAAACATTTTTTTAACAGGTAAGGCCGGGACAGGAAAGACCACTTTTTTGCGATATATTCGCGAAAACACACGTAAAAATTTAGCAGTGGTAGCACCTACAGGAGTAGCGGCTATTAATGCAGGCGGGGTTACCATGCACTCCTTTTTTCAATTGCCGTTTGAACCTTTTATTCCGGTTAAAAAAGCCTTTTCCGGGAATATGCATGTGGTAGACAAACACAATATTTTCAGCAAGATCCAATTGAACAGTCAGAAACGCGATGTTATGGATGAGTTGGAATTACTTATTATTGATGAGGTAAGTATGATGCGCTGCGACAAGTTGGATACTATTGACACAATTTTACGTGGAGTGCGAAAAAAGAATATTCCTTTCGGAGGAGTGCAGGTTTTATTTATTGGGGATATGTATCAATTACCACCTGTGGCACCTGATGCCGATTGGAATATTTTAAAGGAGCATTATAATAGTCCGTTTTTCTTTGATGCACATGTAATACAAGAAATTGATCTGGTATATGTGGAATTAAAAAAAATGTACCGACAAAAACAACAATCGTTTATCGATCTGCTGAATAATGTGCGCAATAATACCGTTACGGAATTTGATTTTGAATTATTGCACAGTCGATACCGCCCAATTTATGAATTAGAAAATACAGAAAAAGCGATCACCATTACAACGCATAATTATAAGGCAGACAAAATTAATGCTGATGAATTAAATAAACTCCCCGCTTCCGAATTTATTTTTAAAGGAAATATTGAAGGTGATTTTTCTGATAAATCGTTGCCAACAGAAGTAAATCTGACTTTAAAAGTTGGGGCTCAGATCATGTTCATTAAAAATGATACAGGAGAAGACAGAGCATTTTACAATGGAAAAATTGCAACTATTAAAACGATAGCCAACGATAAAATAACCGTAACCATGCAGGAGGAGGGAACGGAGTTTGAATTGAAAAAACAAACATGGGAAAATATCCGGTATAATTTAAATAAAGAGAAAAATAATATTGAGGAAGAAGTGTTGGGCAAATTCACACAATATCCAATCCGGTTGGCATGGGCAATTACTATTCATAAAAGTCAGGGATTAACGTTTGAAAATATAATTATTGATGCCGGACAATCATTTACACCCGGTCAGGTTTATGTTGCACTTAGCAGGTGTACTACTTTGGAAGGGATGACGCTACTGTCCAAAATTAATCCTTATGTAATTGCTACTGATGAAAGAATAGTTGCCTTTGCAAAACAAGAGTCGGAAGTTGAGAGATTAGCTACTATTTTGTCGGATGAAAAAAAATATTTTCAGGATAAATTATTGGTTAATGCTTTTAATTATGGGCGGGTGTTAAAATATCAGGAAGAGTTTTATGTTATTATTCAAAATAAAAAACTTCCGGATATTAAGGGTGCGGTAATTCTCGCAAAATCGATGTTGTTAAAAGCGCGTGAACAGTATGTAGTAGCAGAAAAATTTAAGGAACAGATACAAAGTATTTTAAACAAAGAACCTTTAGATGTTGTATTGTTGGAAGAACGTGTAACAAAAGGTTTAATCTGGTTTGCAGAAAATTTATCCAAAGATATATTACAGCCCTTGGTAAATCATATTGTATCCATATATGGAGCTTCGAAGGTGAGAAAATATTCCAAATATATACATGCATTATTGGCTAGTTTAGAGCAACATCTTAAAACGCTTTGTGCAGTGAGTTATGGTGATATTGTTTTTTTAAAGGAAGAAAACGCTCATCTAAAATATATTCCTGTTTTACCGAGTCCGCCAAAAAAAACAAAACCTGCAAAGGCTTCACCAGAACCTAAAATTATGGAGCCTATTCGAGAATCGTATCAACATAAAAGTTTAACCTTATTAAAAGAAGGAAAAACAGTAAATGAAATTGCAGTTTTAAGAAATATTGAGGCGAGCACAATAGTAGGGCATTTAGGGCCATTTATTTTAGAAGGTGAAATTAAATTGACGGATGTAGTATCGCAAGAACGAATAGATAGGATTGTTGATGCCATTAATAATGATGAAAATAATATTGATCTTAATTCCACTTCTGATTATAAAAACATTCAGGCGATATGGGATATTTTAGGCAACGATTTTTCCTGGAACGAGATCAAGTTTGTATACAAAGTGAGGAGGATGCAGCAAATGCAGAACACGGAGTAAGATTTTGAGAATAGCGGTTGGTGAGAAACACCAACCGCGGTGTAGAATGCCGTGGTTGGTGTTTCTCAGCAACCACCCGGGACGACGATCCCAACCGGGAATTATTATTATTTTTATCATCTTTTTAACCCTTAATTACGATTATGCCATTTTACCATCCCTTTTTTGGAAGAATATTCCATACCGTTATTTTTTTCTACCTCAACAATTAATAATTGGAAACCATTGCTTAAACATGATGGAAATAAAGATATTATCATTTCCAGTTGGGAGCATTTAGTTGAACGTAAAAGAATTAATATGTATGGATTTGTTATAATGCCTACATATTCATTCCATATTTTCATTATGTGAAAATAATTTGTTGAAAGATGTTCAACGTAATTTTGGAAAATACACTGCGCAACAATTAATATTAAATATACATTTGAATAAAACATTTTCTATCGAGGAATTTAAATCAACACAATCGGATAGACAATATCAAATTTGGAAAAGAAGGCCCTTGGCGATACCCATATATAATGATAAAACGTTTTATCAAAAGTTGAATTATATTTATAACAATCCATGTAAAGGAAAATGGAATCTTGCAAATACGCCTGAGGAATATCGTTTTAGTAGTGCAAAATTTTATGAAACCGGAATTGATGAATGAGGTTTTTTGAGCTCTATGTGAAATGAATCGAGTAGCGGTTGGTGAGAAACACCAACCGCAGCGTAGAACTCCAGCCGAGGAATATGGTCGTAAACATCATTTTGCAAGCAAATGAATTGTGGGATATCCTAAAAATTCGAAAGTGTTTTTATCAAAGGCCAGCATCACTTCATAGGTAAAATATTCCGGCTTCATCAGCATTCCATTAAATGTTTGAGAACCATCTTCCGTTAAACCGATAGTGGTAAATCTTCCGTATTCACATAAAGCAAATAAAATATCATCTTTGGTGGTAAATAAAAAACGTTCGTTTTGCAGTAAAGGATGTTGTGCAATAGAATCTCTGGTATTTATTTTTTCTACCATCTTACCTTCAAAATATTTGCGATCTACATCTCCTATTGAAACTGACAGCGTATCATTTTTCCAAGTTGCTTTTTCCAAATATAAATTTTGCGTTGTAAAAACTGTAGAGTCACAAAGTTTGCCCTGAAAATAAAGATTGGAATAAAAGTGCTGATAGTTATTACAATTTATTTCTTCAGAATACGTATATCTATTTTCCAATACATAATCCGAATTATAATAAATAAGTTTGTTTTGAGTAAAATATTTTTTTTTCAATTGAGGATTGGCAATGGAATATCCATTATTATTTAACTTCAAAATTGTACTCTGATAATATTTTTCCTTCCCGATCTTTAATTTTCCACCAATAGCAACATATACATCGTTGTGATCATATCCCACAATTCTTGACCATTCTGAAAAAATCTCTTTTAAACTTTCATCGGCATAGTTGAAAGCTATTGCTTTGTTAGACGTTGAAAAATAAAAAAAACTGTCGGTATTTATGAAATCAACGTACCTTCTGTTATAATATATATTGAGATTATAGCTTTTATCCGTTTCGGTATTGAGTATAAGGTATTGCGTTGAATCATGATTCATAATAGTCTCCTGAAGAACATATTTCTTATTCAATACTGTTTCAGTTGTCAATATCTCCTTATATAAAGTATCGAAATTAACTGTAATACCACTGTCGGTTTTTGCTACTGATGCAATATTATATAGGTTTAAATCCACTTCACCTATCAATTTTCTTTTATAAACTCCATCCAATCGCACAACATCACACTGGCCCTCCACGCTTAAATTCATGGATATAAAAATAATAAGGAGCAGAAGCTGAGTGCGTGAGTGCATATCAATAAACCTCAAACGAATGGTTTTTATTATCTATATAGAATTTTTAATGTCGTGGTTGGTGTTTAGAATGCCGTGGTTGGTGTTTCTCACCAACCACTTGGGACTACGATCATTCTACCCACGAGAAACGCACCCGCATTGCGGTTGGTGAGAAACACCTACCGCGGCGTACTGTGAACCCGAATTGCGTTTGTGAGAAACACCAGCCGAAGTGGGCGCAATATATGACCGGTGTAGGCTGCGTGTTAATAGTTGTTTATTCAAACATACTTTTCTCCAAACTCAACCAATCCAAAGCAGTTCCAGACATTAATCTTTCTATAACAGTATTATCCAGGGTCATACTTTCAATTAATTTTCCGGGATGATGCTCGCCTAATGGAAACGGATAATCAGATCCTAATGCTAATTGATTTGGGCCGCATAATTCCAATAAATAATTTAACATTAAAGGATCATGGACCAGAGTATCGAGATAAAATTTATTGAGGTATTGGCGAGGATTTATTTTATTGTCAATTGCAACCAGATCGGGCCGCACATTAAATCCATGTTCAATTCTTCCGATTGTTGAGGGAAAACTTCCACCGCCATGTGCAAAGGCAACTTTTAATTTTGGCAATCTTTCAAATATTCCACCAAATATCATCGAACAAATTGCAAGAGATGATTCTGCAGGCATTCCAACAAGCCAGGGCAACCAGTATTTATTCATTTTATCTTTTCCCATCATATCCCAGGGATGCACAAATATGGCAGCATTTAATTTTTCGGCCGCTTCAAAAAATGGAAATAATTCTTCTGCATTTAAATTCCAGTCGTTTACGTGACTGCCAATTTCAATTCCGGCCATTCCAAGCTCCTGCATACAACGCTGCATTTCCTGAATGCTTAATTGTGGATCCTGTAAGGGGACGGTTCCTAGTCCGATAAATCTTTTTGGATTTCGTGAAACAACTTCTGCAATAAAATCATTTTGAAAACGCGATGTTTCCAAAGCATAAGTTGCATTTTTTTCCCAATAATGAAACATTACCGGAATTGCACTTAAAACCTGAACATTTACGCCGTGATCATCACAATCTTTTAATCGGACATCTGCATCCCAGCAATTGGATTCTATTTCTCTAAAAAATTTATCTCCTTGCATCATGCGTGCACAACCAGGACAATGATGATCGAGATGAATATATCGTGAATCAAAAAATTTCTCACTCCACTTTGGAAGGTGTTCGGGAATGATATGGGTATGGATATCTATTTTTAACATGTTGTTTATCTTAATTCTGTGATCAGGCTCTGCAAATTTCGATTAAAATGGGGGATTAAAAAAATGAATGCATGGGTGGATTAAGGGGAACGCGGATGACGCGGATTGGG
>CAZXBG010000171.1:0-5585 GCA_964638865.1 uncultured Chitinophagales bacterium
GTAAGTAGTGAAATGTATGGTGTCTTTTTTATGGGGAGTGTTTTTTTACGCAGAGTGCGCAGAGGAGCAGAGGACGCAGAGAAATGTATGGTGTGGTTTTGTTTCATGCGGTGTAAATAGTTTGTTTTTTATATTATGTGTTTTTTTCACGCAGAGGACGCAGAGGAGCAGAGCGCGCAGAGAAATGTATGGTGTGTTTTTTATTGGGTGGTTTTTTATATGAGTTTGCTTTTCGCAGAGTGCAGAGGGAGCAGAGAAATGTAGGTTGTAGATTAGTATGGGTGGTTTGGTTTTGTTTCTGAGGATTTTTTTGATTCCTATTTGCGGTACATTTTTTTAATTAATGTATCTTCCCAACCAATTCGAATTGGGCATTAAATTACTGTTATAATTTACGTTAGCGCGGCTGTTCAATTATTAAATTGACAATTGAAAATTGAAAATATTTTTTTGGTGAGTTCTTAACCCTGAATGTTATTTAAAAGGTGTTCCCATTCCTGTTGTGAGAAAGTCGTGAAAACTTTCCATAAAACTTATCCAGCCGTTATTGCATACTTCGTAACATTCCAATGATTGATTAAGCCCGTGGTGCGTTAGGACAAGATCTGTGGAATCATCATTTGCGGTTATTTCCCATGATATTCTTGTTCCGCTCCACTCCGATTTATTTTTGAATTCGGGTATATCAATAAAACTATCCAATATCTCCCAGGTTATTTTTTTGTTCAATAGTAATTCCACTACTTTAATTATTTTGTATGTTTTATCGAAGTGAACAGTAAATACATCATTTAATTTATCCGCGGACCCTTCCATTTTTTCTGTCCACCACTGATGAAGTTGTTGTGTGAGTCCCGAATAAATTTTTTTTGCATCAGTTTCCAATGTGATTGCATATTGAAAATTATCTTTTTCAAGATAGTTTTTTAAGGAAGAATGAATAATCTGATTCCAACCTTCTTCAAAATTTCCAATCGCAAAATCTGCGTTTTTTGTCGGGAAAGTCCCAATATCACTGTGAGTTAATTTAAAAAGTGTGTTGTTGCCTTGCGGAAATAATTCGAAACTTACGTATGAGATACCATTATATCCATCGTATCGCCAACTGTAGGCAAGCTTTTTTTCAGGGATTAGTTCTGTTATTTCACAAATATGCAGGTATTGTGTTTCGGGGGATGGCCCTCCTGTAAATTGAAAAATAAACCCTTTCTCCGCCTTAAATTCCTTAAGATCGAAATACCATATTTTCATTTCGTTTTTATTGGTAAGTGCATTCCATACTTTCTGCACGGGTGCATTAAAAAGTCTTTCTATACCTATAATTTTATTTTCCATCCTTTTTGTTTTTGATATTAATTTTCTGATTTTCCAAATGCATTTCTAGATTATCCAATTTATTTGTCCGGAAAATACGATATTGTTCTATCCAGGTATCCACCTGATCTAAAGCAGCAAGTTGCGGAAAACAATATCTTTCTCTTCCAAGCTGTTTGATCTCAATTAACCCACATTCGGCCAGGATCTTAACGTGTTTTGATATCGCGGGTCTGCTCATCATAAAGTTGTCGGCAATTGCATTGAGATTTAGTATCTGATTAGAGAGCAGTCGAATGATCTCGCGCCTTGTAGGGTCTGCTATAGCATGAAAAACGTCTCTTCGAACCATGTGGTTTGGGTTTTGTAACAATTAGGTTGTAAATATATATGTAACCGATTAGTTACGCAAGGGATTTAGAAGTTTTTTTTAGGGGGATTTGGCCTGTTATTCCCAATCGAAGATTGATACTATTTTACCAAAATTAGGTTTTCTAAAGGAAAAAGGTTTATAGGTTTTGGTTTCTGATTTTTTATTTAATCACCATAACATCAGTACTTTTGACCCAGGCAATTAAATTATACACCGGCCTGTTTTTAAATGAAAGATCACTGATTATATTTTCTTTTGAAAACATTATTAAGTAATATTCTTTATAGTTAAATGTTTTTTTTGATATAATAACTCCTTTTGTATTTTTTTCTATTAGGGCAACTTCAATATTTAATTTATATCCTTCCGGGATATAAGATTCTCTAATGGGTTTTAGAATTAAATGTGGGTTAGATTCTAAAACTACACTATCATTAATTGTTTCAAAAGTGGAGTTGCCATTCAAATCTGCTGAATCCGATAAAAAAGTGCTTTTCACAAATAAGTAACTTTCAATTGGTTTAAAATTTGAATAAAAGTTCGATATGTATTTTCCGTTTATTTTGCCATGTCGCGCCAAATCTATATTATTGCTATATCTGCAATCCTTATTGGGGTAGAATTTGTAGTAATGGATAATATGTTTTTGTCCATCACAACAAGGCCAACTCCCTACGGTAAATTCAATAGGAATGTTTTTATTTTCCTGCCTTAATTCTATAATTGTTCCAACATTTTCAAATGTCAAACGCAGGCTATCAATTTGATTCTCGAAAAAAGTGAAATTGTCAATTTCGGATCCTCCGGGCATTCTACCTGTATAGATAATATCAGTGAGGTTATCTGAATTGAAATCAATAAAATGAAGTTCTTCAAGTGAAAGGTAACTTTCCTCTAAATAAAAAAAGCTATTCAATGCTATTTTGTTAAAATATTGATATTTTTCGTCTTTGGTAAGTGGTGTTTCAAAATCAGCCCAATTTAGTTTTTGAGTAACAAACATTTTTGGAATTTCCGCCTCTCGTTGCAACCAATCTTTTTTGATAGATGGATATAAATAATCCTTAAGTGCAACTTGATCTTTATTTTGAGCGAATATGTTTATACTTAGCACAAGTATAAATGGGAAAAGGCGAAATGTCTTTAAATTTCGTCGTTTTTTCATTATAGAAGCGATGACAACCAAATTGGATATAAAAAAAACGTTGTTCCGGCGAATAATAGTATATGGATATCAAAGTGGACCAATTGCCTAGGTAACCTCGATAGCGAATACTCCAAATTTCAAGTCTTCTATTTTATCTATAGATACAAATAAAATTATTTTGTTTAGGATGATATTTTCCAATGCCATATAAAGGAAACCATGTTTTTTTATTTCGTTGGGTAAAAATTTCCGCTTCTTTATTTTTTACAACTCTGCATTCAATACATTGTTCAAAAGGTTCATTAAACAGATATAACAATAGGTGTTTTACGTAATCAGGATTTCCACCCGTGTTATCCCTTAGATCAATTATGAGATCAGTATAATTGGATTTTTGAATAAGGTTAAAATATTCAGAAATATCTTTTTTAAAATTTTTATGGTAAGTGGTTTTAACTAGCGTTTGATCGAGGGTCTTTAAGGTTAGCAGAGCGGTTTTCATACTATCTAACATCTGTAAATTATATGGATTTAAATGAGGGGTTTTTCTTTTTTCTTTTTTCGTTTTCATGGTAATCAGGTCGGTTCCCGGCACCTCGCAATTTCCAACTAAACTGTTTAAATTCTTGTACCTGATGGTATATTTTTCTGACAAACCATAAAACACAAAATAGTAAAATCGAAACGATTGATTGAGCGAACCGTAAATGTATTGAAGGTTATGGCCTTCTTGAGGGATGTTAGATAAAAATTTACTCAACATTTCTTCTGCAGAAACATTATTTATAGAAATAATTTCTGTTCCGGGGAGCAGTTCCGGTGATGTGCTGAAATTGTTGGAAACATAGAATTTATTTTTTATACACTTAATATCCAGAGGAAAAAGATCGTTACAATTTCTCAATGCCTCTAAAGCAGGTTCACTTAAAACAATAGAATTGTGGCCGTCCTGAATAAATGTGGTTAGCGGAGTTAAAATTCTGTAGAACGCTATTTCATTCATAGGCTGATCTATGGAATTATAGATACTATCAAATTTAAGATCAATTTCATTTTTGTTTTTGTAGAGATAGAGTATAGGCAGTTCCTTTTCCAGTCTACTGCGCCAATAGTTTAAATCATCCTGTAATTCCTCCACACTAAAAACCTTTGTAAAAATTGTGTCGGATTGGGCAAAACTTGCATTTATATTAATTGTAAAAAATAATAGGGATAACTGAATTTTTCTCATAGGGTTATTTTTGGATCACTCTTAAAAATGGGCTCCGGTTATATAGAATATATGCACCACAAATATTCTTTTAAACTTATATTAAACGTTCTGAATAATTGAATTTTGTAATCTGATTCTATTAAGTGGACCTTTTTGTCTTTACAAAAAATGCAATGATGGCAGAGGTCAGAATACCCATAGCAAATGCTCCTATAAGTCCCTGAATAATATAATTTTTAAGATTAAAGTAATTTTCTGCCTCTGTTTGCGACATTTCACCCTGTGCCACTGTATAATTAATAATATTGGGAAAATACTCGGGAGTGATAACATTTGAAGTAATAAATTGTGTTAAAGGGCTAAAAATGGTTATGATCACTGTTAAGATCAAACCACAAACAAATCCCTGTTTATAATTCATGGATCCCTTATAAAATCGATTTCGTTTTTCTAAAAGCGCAAATAAATAAATTGCAACTGCAGGAATGGCAATGAGGTTAGTTACAATGGCATGTTTGTCGATATGCGAACTGTGAAATCCGGCTAATTTTTCCAAAACCATCCATGTAAGGGTCATAATAATAAATATAACTGCCCATTTGATCTCAATTTTAATTTTTTGCATATTATTTTCTTTTAATAATTGTTTCGTAAGTATTTATCCAGTGCTGAACTGGTATTTTTTGTGAAAGTTCAGCAATTAATGTATAGGGTATTTGATCGCTCTTTTTAAATCTAATACAACTTTTACCCATATCGAGTTTAGTTTTGTTGTGTTTGGGATACTCTTTTGTGAACCAATCCAATAATTTTTTAGCAGCATATACTCCCATGTGATAAATGGCAACGAAATTTTTCTGTGAAGCTATACTCATAAAAGGGAGCGGAGTAGTAGGGTCGCAATGATAACCCTCGGGATATGTAGAAAAGGGATCACAATATCCAATGCCAAAATTGCTGAAAGTTTCTTTAAAACCTTTAGGTAAGTTTTTTACAATAGTTTGCCTTAATTTTATAATAGCTCCCCTGCGATCCTCGGGAATGGTTTCAAGGTGTTTTTCAAATGTCATAACAATCGAATCTTTAGGTAACCTGTTGTTTTATTATGCAATGATAATAAAATCCCTTGATTTCATCAATTTTTTGATGGAAGGTTCTGGAAAGTGTTAAATTAATATGCCTTGGAGCAAGAAATGTTTAGCATCCTAATTTAATAAATTAACGAAATTAAAGCTGATTAATTATTTAATTTTTCTATGAATATGGGTGTTTGATGAGCGGCATAGGTAGTAAACGTTAATCGTTTTGATTCCTGGTTTTTACAAATTATACGTGTGGTATGAAATTGAGTTTCATCCGTATAACGGAGAGAAAAAAAACGTGGCCACGAATGCTGGAGGGCGGTGTATTCTAAAATTTGTTTATTTATTATTCGTGCATGTAAAGCTAATTATTTCATTTGTATTGTGTAGAAAAAGTTGCCACGAATGAACAGCCCTCGACCTCACAGGTTTCAAAAACCTGTGAGGGTCTTAGGG
>CAZXBG010000171.1:5685-7406 GCA_964638865.1 uncultured Chitinophagales bacterium
AACCCATCAATAATATTCACTTCCAGAATAGAAGTTGGTGAGGTGGATTAAAAAAGTTGCTACGAATGAACAGCCCTCGACCTCACAGGTTTCAAAAACCTGTGAGGGTCTTAGGGAAATGAACCCATCAATAATATTCACTTCCAGAATAGAAGTTGGTGAGGTGGATTAAAAAAAGTTGCCACGAATGCACGAATGAACAGCCGAAGGGTGGGTTGTTTATATTCTAAAATTTACTTTTTTGTTTTTTATTCGTGCATTCGTGGCTAATTTTTTCATCCGTATTGTGGAGAAAAAAGGTTGCCACGAACCCGCCTGCCAAAGTCGTCGGACAGGTGCACGAATGAACAGCCGTAGGGTGGGGTTGTTTGTATATTATTTTTTTTACTTATTTTTTATTCGTGCATTCGTGGCTTATTTTTTCAATCCGTATTGTATAAAAAAAATAAAGTTGCCTTGAACCTGCCTGCCAAGAAATATTATTTATTCACTAAAGGAGCAACGGTTTCGCCAATTAATTTTATGGAGTGCAGTAATTTTTCATGGGATAATGCAGCATTATCCATCTGAAAAGTAAATCTTGAAATACCACCGAGGGCTTCGCTGTGGCGAATAATTTTTTCGGCAACTTCCTGGGGATCGCCGACAAGCAGAGCACCGGTTTTTCCGTTTTGTGCATCAAATCGGTTTCTGGTAACCGGAGGCCATCCGCGTTCTTTCCCTATTCTTGTAAAAGTTTCTGCATAACCCGGGTAATAATCTGCGATAGCCTCTTCAGAAGTATTGGCAACATAACCTAACGAATGTAATCCCACTTTAAGATCATCCGGTTTGAATCCTGCGATCTTTCCTGCTTCCCGATATAAATCAATTAAAGGTCTGAATCTATGTGTTTCTCCACCAATTACAGCAACCATTAATGGAAGACCAAGAGTACCTGCCCGTATAAATGATTCAGGTGTACCGCCTACACCTAACCAAATTGGAAATGGATGTTGTAAAGGTCGGGGATAGATAGATTGATTGTGCAGTGCAGGGCGAAATTTGCCTGACCAATTCACCACTTCATTATCGCGAATATTTAAAAGTAATTGTAGTTTTTCAATAAAGAGTTCATCATAATCCTTCAATTGTAATCCGAATAATGAAAAAGCCTCGGTAAATGATCCACGGCCAACCACCATTTCGGCTCTTCCGCCTGAGATAAGGTCTAACGTTGCGAAATTTTGAAATACTCTTACGGGATCTGCAGCACTTAAAACAGTAACTGCACTGGTTAGTATTATATTTTTTGTTTGTGCAGCAGCAGCAGCCAGAATGATAGCAGGGGCAGAATCTAAAAATTCTTTTCGGTGATGTTCACCAATCCCGAATACATTTAATCCGCAGGTATCTGCATATGCTATTCTTTCCAATAATTCAGCTATGGCTTGTGTGCGATGTTTACCTGCATTACCATCTGCTGTAATTGTCGCTGCAGCGAAACTATCAATTCCAATTTCCATAATTTACTATTGTTGCAGAGATTAAAATTCCGGAATATTTTTAACCAATTTGTAAAATTGAAATATGTTTTGCTGTATGGGGTAATTTCAATTTTTTAATTGATTCATCCTTCATGTTAAAACAAGCGGCAATTATCCTACAAATTTTAATGTACATTAAATCAATTCTTCAATTTCATCAATAAATACGAATATTCCAAAGCTGCAGATCTTGCC
>CAZXBG010000172.1:0-7251 GCA_964638865.1 uncultured Chitinophagales bacterium
GAATGCAGTTTCTAATTGTCGGAAACTGCCACTGCCTACTGCCAACTCCTACATCAATCCCATTTTCTTTTTCATCATTGGTAAAATATCAATCGCATCGGTTCCGAAGTATAATAATGCTGAGCCGTCGAGAATTGCTGTAAGTTTATTTTCTTCTCCTACCAATTTAATTTTTGCCTTTACATCGGCGAGTATCGGGCCGTAGAGTTCTTCCTTTTTTGCAGCTAATTTATCATTAGATTCACGTTCGTAATCACTAATTCGCTGTTGTGCATCCTGCAGATCCTTTTCAGCTGATTCAATTTTTACTTCGCTCCATGTTGAACTATTTTTATTGTAATCGTCCAATTTTTTTTGATATTCGAGAACATAACCGTAATAAATTTCCTGCATATCACTGGCATATTTTACTAATACAGAATCGGCACTTTTTACTTCCGGCATTAAAACGAGCAGATCATTCGTATTTAAAAATCCAATCTTTTGCGCCTGAGCAGCGCTGATGCCTAAACACACCAATGCAATAATTATAATAACTTTGTTTTTCATTTTGTGGCTGAGTTAATTAAATATTAGTTGTTAGATGTTAGTATTTAGATATTACTTCTGTGGGGTATAACCTAGTTTTTTTATAATGTCGTCGCTTTTGTCGTTTTCGGCGTTTGCGTATAATAGGGTTGTGCTGCTCGATTTATCGAAAATAAAATCGTAACCGCGTTCCTTTGCAAATTTTTCGATGGCTTCATACACTTTATCCTGAATTGGTTTTACTAATTCCTGACGTTTTTGAAACAACTCGCCTTCATATCCGAATTTTGATTTCTGATAATCCTTAATTGCCTTTTCTTTAGTTTCAATTTCACTCACCTTGGTTTTTTTCTGTTCTTCGGTTAACAGATATTGTTCGTTCTGAAAATTGCGATAGAGTTCATCAATTTCTTTTTGTTTTTTATCTACCTCTGCACGCCATTCGGTGGTGATCTTGTCGATCTGCTCCTGAGCAGCTTTATATTCAGGAATATTCTTAAGAATATAATCAGTGTTCACATAGGCAAATCGCTGTGCATTTGCTGTAATAGCTGTTGCAAAAATTACAATTGCAATAATTAAACTTTTTTTCATGTTCGTTTTTTTAAAATTATTTATTCCGGTTCAAATCCTAAAATGACCGTGAATTTCCCGTTTTTGGTGATATAATCGAAAAATCCTGTGGCCGGTTGTAAATCTCCGGGAACCAGATCGTCAAAGCGTATGCCATAATCTACACCCAATAATCCAAACATCGGCAACCAGGCTCTCACACCTAGACCCACTGAGCGTTTCAAATCCAAAGGATTAAATGCGGCAATATCTGGATAAAGGTTTCCCCCTTCCGCAAAGGCCATTGCATAAATGGTTGCTGACTGCCCCTTAGTAATAGGATACCGCACTTCTAAAGTGAATTTGTTAAAGATAGATTCTGTTCTTGCGGAGGAACTGTTTGTTTGATTAAATACTTCATATCCCCGAAGCGAAATAATATCTGTTCCAACAAAAGTATTGGTATATCCACCTGATAAACCATCACCACCCAATTGGAATCTTTCGAAAGGAGGAATTCCAACATCGCTGTTATAATATCCCAACCAACCAAATTTAATGGCTGTGCGCAAAACAAATTTGCCTACTAAAGGTGTAAAATAATCGGCATTAAATCGCCATTTATAATATTCGATGAATTTGTATTTACTTTCCACTGTTGCATCTACATAGTCTTTATTGTTAAATGCAGAATAGGGCGGAGTAAATTGTAGCGACAAAGAAATATTAGACCCTGAGGACGGAAATTGAGGATTATCAATAGAATTTCTTCCGAGTGTTTCTTTAAAACTAAAGTTGTTATAATCTCCATTGGTTGCAATGAAATAAGGATAATCTTCCAAATGATAATTATAATAATTAATAGAACTCAACAAAGTAAAATAATCATCCGGCCATTTTAATCGAATTCCATAACCAATGGAAGCACCATTCGCAACAAATACTCCTTCCAGATCATTATAATCGGTTCCGGGAATATTATATCCTAATTGTGTACGTGTTAAACTCACAGAAAGGGAATTTGGTTTTTTCCCGCCAAACCAGGGTTCCACGAAACCGATATTAAATGCCTGATATAATCTACCGGTTGTATTGATACGGAAAGATAATTTTTGTCCTTGCCCTGTTGGAACCGGTTTCCATCCGTCTTTTTTAAACATTTGGTCCGTACTCCAGTTATTTAATACAATACCAACACTCGCCAAAATTCCGTATCCCTGTCCACCATATCCTGCAGATAACTCCAATTGATCGGAGGGTTTTTCTACAACGGTATATTCTATATCCACGGTTCCTGATTCAGGATGCGGAATAGGATTAACAGCAATTTGTTCAGCATCAAATAATCCCAGCGCAATAATTTCCCGTTGTGAACGAATTACCAATGAGCGATTAAATTTTTGTCCGGGCAATGTTCTTAATTCCCTGCGAATTACATGTTCACTTGTTTTTGTATTTCCGCGAATTAAAATTTTATCAATAATAGCCTGAGGCCCTTCAATAATTCTGATCTCGATATCAATAGAATCGTCTTCTGCCCAAATTTCAACCGGAGTAATACGGAAAAACAAATAACCGTCGTCCATATAAAGGGAGGTAATATCCAATTGAGTAAGGTCGAAAGAGATTCGTTGATTTAATAAGGTTTGATCATAAACATCACCTTTATTAATTCTTAAAATAGAATCCAATTTTGTAGAGGCGTATTTTGTATTTCCTTTCCAGATAATATTTCTGAAATAATATTGTTCCCCTTCGTCTACTGTATATGCAAGTGAAAGTGTTCTGCTGGAACTGCGATAAACAGAATCCAAAGTGATCTTCGCATCCCTATAACCCATAGTATTGTAATAGGTAATAATATTTTGCTGATCAATTTTTTCTTTTGCCGGATCGTATTTTGAAGAATTAAAAATTCGAATCTGAGCGCGTTTGGAAACAAAATCTAAAACATTTTCATAACTGATGGAAGACAATATATTTACAATTCCTTTTGGACCAAAATCTTTTTTGGTGATAGGATCTTCCGGATCATTATAAAAAACATCTACTTGCGTCCGCATTCTGGTATCCTTCATTTGTTTGAGCAACTTGCGGTCGGATATTTCAGTATTTCCTTTAAGAACAATTTTATCAATTTTTACTTTTGCTCCTTTAATGATATCTATATAAACAATAACACTGTTGTATCTTGATGTATCGGGTTTTGCATATACATCAACTGTTGCATTTAAAAATCCTTTATCCGCATAATAATCCAGAACGGTATTTCGAATTCCAATTCTGGTAAAATCAGCATAAGGTGTAACACCTCCGATAATATCCAGCTTTTCAGTAAGGTCTTCGCGTTCCGATTTTGAAATTCCTGCCGGAGAATAAAGACTTATTTTCGGTAATTCTGTTAATTTAATTTTTAGGAAAATCTGATCGCCTAATATTTTATCAATCACAATTTCCACCTGTGAAAAAAGGCGCATCTTCCATAAACTTTTAATTGCGATACTAAAATCTTCTCCGGGCACAGTAATTGGAGTGCCTGCAGTTAATCCGCATCTTACAATAAGACTGTTCTGATCGATATTGCTTGAAACCAATCCTTCAATAACCGGAGTTGCTGCAATGGTATATTTTTTAGGTGTTGAATAATCAACAATATTGGAATCAACACCAAAATTTTGCGCATGCAATCCGAGCGAAAAAAAAGTCATCCATCCACACAATAAGATAAATCGCAATGTAAGTTTCATCATAGTTTAATTTGATCTGTGGTTTTTCCAAATCGGCGTTCCCGCTTTTGATAATCGAGCAATGCTTTATTGAACTCGCTCTTATCAAAATCGGGCCATAGGGTTTCTGTAAAGTAATATTCTGTATAGGCGGTTTGCCATAGCAAAAAGTTACTAAGGCGAAATTCTCCGCTTGTTCTTATTAAAAATTCGGGATCGGGAATATTTACAGTATTGAGGTGCTGACTAATGGTATTTTCGTCAATATCCTCTGCATGCAACATTCCTGTTTGCACTTTGGCGGCAATTTGGCGCATGGCATGGGTAAGTTCCCATCTTCCACTATAACTTAATGCCAATATTAAATTTAATCCGGTATTATTTTCTGTGATCTTTTTTGCTTCTTCTAATTCTTTAATACAGGCGTCTGGGAGCGAATGCCCATCGCCGATCATGCCGATACGCACGTTATTTTTACTCAGTTCGGGTGTTTCTTTGCGAATAGTGCGCACTAAAAGTTCCATTAAGGCATTTACTTCTGCTTCAGGACGATTCCAGTTTTCGGTGCTGAATGCGTACAGGGTAAGATACTGCACTCCATACTCTGTGCAGGCTTCCACCACTTTTCGCACTGCCTCCACACCAGCGTGGTGACCATAAATTCGAGCCTTTTCGTTTTGTTTTGCCCAACGACCATTCCCATCCATTATGATGGCAATATGTTTCGGAATATTATTAAGGTCTGGTTGAGCAATATTCATCAGGGTGCAAATTTATCAAATGGCGGCGGCTTATTTATTACCCCACTTCCCCGGAGGCGCACATTTTAGTTCTACAAAGGTATAAGAGAGAAAAATACCGGTATACAGATATTTGTCATAATGCTGACTATCGCCTCTTTGTTTGCCGGGTTCACCAAGGGGAAGTATATCCACTTCGGTAGATCTGTCGGCAAGAGCCACTGCCAGCGTGCCGTTTGCTCCCGTTGCCAGAATAGATGGGTCAACATACGTTTTACTCACATCGTCAAAATAATCGGTAAACAACCAGTGCCAGTTAGCTTCAATGCCGAAAGTAACATTTTTATTTATCGCGAATTTAAATCCTCCCCCCATTGGCACAGCAATTTGAACCCGCTGATATTTATCGTTACCGGTAAGTTCCGGAAATTGTTGCCCTTCCGTTCCAAGTGGCTGAAGATCAACCCATTCGGAGTCAATCAATGCCTGAGGATTAAAATAATAGAGGGAAAGGCCCATAAATATGTATGGCGTGAACCAGTTTTTTGGTTTTTCGCGTTCTAAAGGAAAAAAGTTAAAATCCAGACGCGTGGTAAGATCATACACATTTGTGCGAAAACTCAGGTTGCGCCGTTGATTGTAAACATTATTAGAAATTGAATCGTAACCAACTGATTGTCCGCCACTTACGCCAATATAATACCCAATTCTCGGATTCGGATTATATCGAAAGAAAACCCCTGCTCCGGGTTTAATATATTGCATACTTTCCAGGGTATTATTAATATCCCCAAAAGAATTGGTAACTCCTCCCCACGCGCCAATTTCTACTTCTTGGGCATCGGTTTTCGAGCACCATACAAACATAGTTATTCCAAAGAGCAATGAATATAGACGAAAATACTGCATTAAAAGGTCGCAAAGTTAAGCAAACAAAGGGTGAACGGTTAGAAATGGGGTATTATTGTTTGATTTGCAAGTAATCTATGTACTGAGTGCTTGGATTTTAATGGATATCGTAAAAAACTGCTATATCAGGATTTTAATATTTGTTTTGATAACCAAAATGACTTTCCCTCCTCTTTTATCCTCGATAGCGATTGGACCTAATGATGCGAATAATTTTTTATAAGAAGCGGAGATAATCAACCAATAATTTCAAACAAGCTATTGTAAATAGATTAATAAAGAATAATTTTTTCTGTTGCAAGATATCCCATTAACGACCAGTGGATTTTCTTTAATTGACATTCTGAACATGCGGATCTACTCCCAGGCCAAAAATCCATAATATTATTTGAGGTCCCTTTATTTGGACATGCAGTTATGGAGCCATCGTTATCATCACATTCATCACATTTGGGAACTGGAGGGTCAACTGCTGTATCAATAAAATTATGATTTAGTCCCATAGAATAACCGAGTTCATGTATTAGATTGCGTTTCACCTTTTCAGGTCCGTCACCTCAGCGGTATAGGCATTATAAGGTGAAGTTTGATATAACCATGTTTTGTCTCCTGTTGAAGCTCCAACAACGCCAGCGTAATTGCCACCTCAAAATATATTTAATGTATTATTTTTTATAATGTTAAAATAAGGATTTGTTGTGCATAAACATTGTTGGAATTTTTCAAAATTATAATATATGTTCCGCTAATTAAATTTGAGCAATTAAAAGACATATCAGTTGTAACAATAAATGGATTAACTACTTTCTCACCAAGCATATTTATTAAACTGACCTCAATCGGCTCAAATATGTTTTCTAATTGAACTGTATTACTATAACTATATATCTTAATATTAAATGGCAATGTTGTTTGTAAATCCGTAATTTCCGGTATCAAAGAGTCAGATGCAAAATCAGGATTAATATGTATATCCAATTCGCTGTCTTTATAACAGCGTAAGTTTGATGGGCGGTAGCTATCATCACCTCCGTGATAAAGAAATAAATAACATAAGGGACCAATTTTTTCAATAATTTTATTTGAAAGGAAAAATAAATTTGACCCTACATCGTGATGAGTATGTATTGTCTTCAGCAGCACCCCATCATATAATTCAAATGTTACGGAGTCTACAGAAATAAACGAAGAATCTCCAAATTCATAATAAATATCCTGAGCGTACCAATCATCGCCACTAAAATCATATAGTAATAAAAATCTATCTTCTAAATAAAAATATACCTTCTCATTATTCTCATACATAAAATAATAATGATTTTCGGGGTCAAGAACGCCTTCTGAATCTACATAGCTGAACTTTAATTTCATACAAATTTTATCGGTAATCAATGTATCTGAAATGAATTCAACTTGGTTATAGCCAGTTATATATATAGTGTCATCGGTGTTAATGTCATAAATATCATCGTAATACCACGTAGCGCCCAAGGGTGCAAAATTATTTGTTTGAGCTAAACAATATGTAGTGTAAGTAAATGTCACAAACACAAAAAAAAATAAACTTCATAAAAAATAAATTTAGATTTATTAAATTATTAACTTGTGGTTTCATAATGACAAATAAAATAATTTATTCTATAAATTTGGAAGGAATTTTGGATATTTCCAAATCCTAATAGCATTTTTTTTGTAAAATTCAAACGATTCACGGAAAATGGTGAATCCTAAAAAGTGGCCACTGGGGTTTTAAATTTAGTGCGAACGCTTTACTGATATTGAATTCGAAGTAAAAT
>CAZXBG010000173.1:0-7087 GCA_964638865.1 uncultured Chitinophagales bacterium
ATAAATTTTTAGGCATGGGGATTCATGATGTTGAGGTGGATTTTAATTATATGTCTTCAGGAAAAAACACGTTATTTTTTGATAACGATGATAAGTCATTAAATAATTGTTATGGCTGTCAAAGTGTTTCAAGCCCTGGTAACTACCATCGCTACGATATACAGGGCATTCATGATGGTATTCTTGATATGACATTGAGTCTTGATTATCCTGGAGCTTATGAAGTAACAGTATCTCCGAACTCTGTTGGCTTTTTTCAGCTTCAGATAGTTTGGTGGGAACCACTAAAGGAATCTGTGATTAAGCAGCATGAAAACTCTATCAATATTTACCCAAATCCTACAGCAGCTAATTTCAAAGTGCAGAGTAGTATTTCCGGATTATTAGAAGGCATCCCTTTAAATATTGAAGTATTTTCTATTTCAGGTATTTCTCTTTTAAAAACAATTGTGCATGAAAATCAGGATATTAATATTTCAGTATTACCATCAGGTATTTATTTTATTACAATTAAAAGCGATGAAGGCATAGACATAACTAAGCAATTAATTAAAACAGAATGATTATGAAACGAAATAAATTTTTAATAAATGAATACTCCGCAGCAGCCGGAGTATTCATTTTTCTAGGTAACATTTCAGATGCACAAGTAGTTTATGTAGATTTAGAACCTGATGCAGTTTACGATTTTGGTGAAGTAGATTTTGATATTGATAATAATGGAATTCAGGATTTTAGAATTTTGAAGGAGACCTTTCATACATTTGATTCCTATTTTTTAAGTGCTCATTTATTAAAAATATGGGAAGTTGGGACGAGTAATCTAAGTAACTCAGTTATTGGGATACCTACTCAAATAGCATTTACTCTTTACACAGGTTTTCTTATTAATGAATCTGCATTCTTTAATGATGGTTTTTTCAATATGGCCGGGAAGCGTCAGGAGGTTTCATACACTTCGGCTTTACCAATCGGGCCTTGGACTTATCACTCAGGTTTATGGAATGAAATCCCTAACGAAGATCGTTATCTTGGCATAAAATTTATCGATGAAGAGGATTGCATTCATTATGGTTGGATGAGATGCTCATTTACAGATTCAGTGGAAACCATTCATATAAAAGATTATGCGTATAACACCGAGTGCGGAAAAGGACTTTATGCAGGTGAATTGATAAGTGGAATTGACGAAACGAATAATGACATTGGAGTAGTTGTTTATAGCTTTAATAAAACAATTTATCTTCATCTAGATGAAATTACCGGAATACAATTAATTATTTCAGATTTAACCGGAAAGCAATTAATTAAAAAAGAATTACTAATAAAAAACGATAAAATTGATATGCAAAATTATCCAGCAGGCATATATTTAGTAACATTGTTAAATAATACAAATCGCTTTGACAAAAAGGTTTTCATCGAGTAAGTCGCTTGAACCACTGGTTATAACAAAAGCTTTGCAAAATGGCGGTGTGAATCGTAAACCATAAATTTATATTTTCAATTGATAATTTTAGCAACCATGCAATATTTCGCTTCTGTGCCGCCACTTCGCAAAGCTTCTAACCGTTATAGGATATGGTCTATCAAGTTCACAAAACTAAAACGAAGGTCGACAAATTCACAATTTGGTCGGTTAATCGTCTGAATAAGCGGAGACGACGGCAAGGTAATTTAAAGTGTGAGCATCAGAATTTCGAACTATTTTGTTTTTTTTCTTAACTTTAAATCCATTCAAATGAAAAACTCTAATTACCATAACAAACATTTTTGGAAGTTTCTTTACTTTACCGGCGCACTGTTCCTATTTACTTACATAACTGGAAACAGTAAAACAAGTAATATAATCATATCAAATTTTGTTAATGATATGTTTAATCCTACTGATACAATACCACCTGACACCGCAGTTTACGAAGACGAATTTATAGAAGACACCATTATTTTCGCTGACGGGTTAGACACCATAATTGAATTTAACGACTCAACTTTTCCAGAAGACAGTTTAAGTGAATTTATGCGCGACATTTTTACTGCAGGCCCTCACGATATATTAATAAAATTTGGCGGTGTTTCAAAAACAATAAATCGTGGACATTTTGGCGTCCATGTTGGAGGAATGTTCGACAATTCTACTTTACCAAACGACGGAACAAGTGACTATGCCTGGCAATGGTTAATTGACCTTGCTCCTGATGTATTGCGTTTTCCAAGTGGTTCCTACAGTAAATTTATGCACTTATTGCATAATACAGATGGAACTGATGCAATAGGTTACGGGTATGATATTTATGAAATTGCCCGCTATTTTGATTGGACAGACGACACACTGGATTTTAATTATTATGCGCTCGATTCAGTTGAAATTGATCATATATTAAATGACACCACCCAACTTGAAGAATGGATAAATGAAAATCATACAGACCATTTTGACAATTTTCGGGACAAATGGTTTTCTCAACAATGTGTAACATCCCGATATATTGATGACTTTATAGACTTGGTTAATCAATTAGATTCAGCATATCCCGGCAGACCGACAACAAAAGTAATTTTAGACCTCAATATTTTAAGCGAAACGGCAACCGAATGCAGGGCAATAGCCGACTATCTTAGAGCACATGATGTAAACGTAGTTGGCGTTGAAATGGGTAATGAAACATATGCTGATTTTTTTTGTGATGCTATGGAGTTTCAAGTTTTTAATGATTACTTCAACTTTATTCAGGGAGATACCGCTTCTTTTAGTTCAACATTATTAAATGAAGTTTTCACTGAAGATGTAAAAACCGACCATGACTTTATTACTAAGTTTAAAACAGGCGGGGGATTTAATTACAAAATAGGTGTTTGCGGAATGCCACTTGAACAAGGTTTTGCATTTAAGTTAGATGGTGAAGCAAGTGAAACCTGCGCCGAAACAGCGGAATGGAATTCCTCACTCAGAAGTCATTACAAAGAGAAAGTTTCGGGGTCATCCAAATATAAATTTGATGCGGTAATCATGCACACTTATTATGAGGTGACAAATTGGGAAATTATCCCGATTAATGGTATAGAACCTGTAACAGCTTGTGGTGGAACCGAAGACATGTGGCAGTTTGATAGTTATGATGTAAGGCTGCGACCTGCATTTGATACAATTATAGGTTTAGGTAATAAAATGGGCAATTTCAAATGGTTTTTAAACAAATCAGACACCATTTCATTCAAAGCTTCATTTAAGGAATTCAACGACTATTTTAATTTTGATCTCCCGGCTGATTCGGCGTTTAAAAAAGACTTGTGGGTTACGGAATGGAACCTGAAAGATTTTAGGAATGGACTTGATAATCAATTGGACACCACTGACAATGCAGACCCCTATAAAGTTGAAATTTATTCCAATGGAATTACACATGGTCATATATATTTTCATTGGTGGCTTAAAAATATCAAAATTAATTTTGATGGCGCCTTCCGACAGAACTTCTTTACCTATGCTACAGTTCAGAATTATGCCGGCGGAACCTCAACTGATTTGATTTCACTCAGCGATGGGATAGAACGCGATTATTATAACAAAAACGAATGTCCATATGATAATGACTGCGCTGAACCTTTAAATTGCATTTATGATGATAAATTTGATAAAAGAAATTATCATATTCGCCGCACCACCTATTTTGTAACTTACTTACTTAGTACAATCAATAAAAACAATCTAAAGTATTTGCCTTCTACATTTACTTTAGCAAAGGGGAATGTGAATATTCAGCCGACAGTATTTATTGATCCAAATAAAGAATTTGTATATGTGTTTTTCGATAATATGAAAGATACGATACAAAATATTATTTTAGATCCGGATAATTTGGTAACCTTCTTTCCGGGTAAGGCTTATGTAGATTTAGGGGTAGCTACTGTTACCTATCTCCAGGGTAAGCAACTATATTCCAACTCCGGCAAAGGAGCAATTTTTGATGACGAATTTATAAATACCTGTTATGCAACCAATGACCACCCTTTTGAAATAACGCCAACTACTGAGGCGGGACTGGATTCCGTAATTAGAACCATGGTGAACATTCCAAATTGCTCCGGTAGCGGATATGTTAATGGTTGTTTGTCAGCACTCCCCTATACGATTGGGTATTTTAAAATTCCACTCATTCCTGTTGAAGACCCATTTAGAGCTGACAATAATGAATCAGATTATGAAATAGCTATTTACCCAAATCCAACTTCAACTGCATTTGGTGTTAAACAATTTAATGTAAATACAATTACCGCCAATTCAGAATTAAGCATTATCATTTTAAGTATGGATGGACAAGTTGTTCATTTCACAAACACATTAGCCAATAGGCCAATTTATGTTGCTGATTTGGCAGCCGGTTGTTATCAAGTAATTATTAAGGATAGCAACAGTAATTTATTTTATAAAAAACTGATTAAAACAGAATAAATAATAAAATGAATACATTTTCCTTAAAAGCTTATGCCGCTTCTGCTATCAGTTTCCTGACACTGCATCAGGAAACTGATAGCCAAGTGGTATATGTGGATATTGATCCGGACATAATATTAAATGAAGGAGGACAAACAGCTGAACTAGACCTCGACCAAAATGGAACGGTAGATTTTTGGTTTCATAATAATTCGTTTACGTTTTATAGCGGTTCTGATTTATCATACAGGACAATGCAAAATATTTTAGTAGGCCCTGAAACTGGGGAGAATTATATAGCAGGAAGACCAGATCAATATGGAACTGGGTATGGCGGTGTTTATACTAGATATTATCCATATGCGCTTGAAATTAGCACGAAAATTGATGCTAATCTTAATTTTGATAATTATGAGCTACAGATTTTGGCATTAATGTCAATTCGGACTGACGAAGGTGATTACATTGCAAATGACGGATTTTGGTTCATACAATTGGGGGATATTACACTTGATCATTATCTAGGAATAAAATTTAATTCTGGGGAAATTGATAACTCATACGGATGGATCCGATGTGATGTTAAAGATGAAGGCAGGACATTAATAATTAAAGATTATGCCTATGAAACTACTCCTGACTATCCAATAATAGCAGGTGACACACTGCATTATGTTGAAATAATTGACTCATTGTCAGCTAGCCCTATTCAAATTTATAGTTTCAATGAAACCTTGTATATAAATTTAAAGGACAGCGCAATGACAAAAATAACAATAACAAATTTAGCTGGACAAAATATTTTAAGTATTGAAACAACTGAAATATCAAACACAATTGACTTGACAAAAGTTGCTCACGGAATCTATATTGTTACAGCAGAATTTAAGGGTGCGTTTTATTCTGCGAAAATAATAATACAATAGCAACCGACCACATCCTATAACAAAAGCTTTGCAAAATGGCTGCGTGAATATTAAACTTAAAATTTTTATTTTCAAACAATAATTTTGCCAACCATGCACTATTTCGCTTCGAATGCCGCCACTTCGCAAAGCTTCGAACGTTATAGCCAATGGTAGAAAAACCGACACTACAATGAAAATATCGACCATACACGGATATATCGACAGAAGAATTTTAATCAACTTCACAGCTGACCCAAAGGCAGTTGAGAAAATTATTCCGTTTCCTTTTAGACCAAAAATTTATAAAGACAAAGCTATCGTTGGAATTTGCCTAATCAGACTAAAAAGTATTAAACCAAAAGGACTTCCTGACTTTATTGGTGTAAGCTCTGAAAATGGTGCTCACAGAATTGCAGTTGAATGGGACGAAAACGGAGAGACGAAATCAGGAGTTTACATTCCTCGCAGAGACACTTCACTTAAACTAAACACTGCATCATTTGCTGGTCAAAATCAATCTGATGCCCACACTGATTTAATAGAACCTTGTAATGATTGCCCTCCACTTTGTAAAATCGGTCTTTTTGACATGAACGATGAATTAAGCATAAATATATTTCCAAATCCAACAGACGGGATAGTAAATTATAATATAACAAATTCCACTGGCGAAGTACTACTACAAGTCTTCGACCTTAAGGGGAAATTACTATATAATAAAAATATTAACAAATCTGACGGGACATTAAATATTTCAAAATTCCCATCAGGGATATATTTATTTAAGTTAGCAGACAATTCTAATTCTACGTCCCACTTAATTCAAGTAAATAAGTAATTTTTACCCAAAACACTACGATATATATAAAATGTATCGTAGTGTTTATAATTCTATTTAACATGAAAAAAATAATATTCACTACAATATTTATAATTTACATATCAACATTAGTTGCACAACCAAGCAATTCCTTTTCAATTAAAATTGGGGAAATAGCATTTACAGATTGGGGTAATAGGTATGGAATACATCCTACATTGTCTTATTCGCATTTGTATTCAAATAAATTGAAATTGTCAACAGATTTAAATGGCTATTACTTTGAGCGATTAAATGAGTTTCTCAGTTTGCCACCTGTGGGTTTTGTTGAAAGCAAAATAGTAGTTGAAAGTAATTTTAAGTTTGGCCGTCAATTTAGTTCAGTTGATAACTTAAAAACAGCTGCTGGAACAGGATTATCATTAAGACTTCGTAGCGACAACATTATTGTCTCTTCAGGAGTAACTGGCGGAGGATTTCCTGAAACTATTTTAATTGGCTATGGAGGAATTGAGCTTGGTGTAGTCTTGTACTTTGAAAGCAATTATTTATTGACCGACAAATTTTCGTTGGGAATTTATACCCAAGCTAATTTATATTATCCATCAAATGATGGTACATCCTCTTATTGGGAGCACAAAAGTCCAAGTACATTCAGTTTTGGTCTATCAACAAATTTTTATTTTGGAAAACATCAATTGGAATGATTAATTTCTACTTTAAACCACAGGTTATAACATAGGCTTTGGCAAAATTTATTTTTGTGGGGCAGACAGGTAAATCAAACCTTTATCCAATTATCAACCATGTGATAAAATAATAAACTGTATCCTTTCTACTCCCACAAAAACAAACTTCGCAAAGCCCCGGCCGTTAGTGGCAACTGTAAAAGACCAACAATACAACTTATGACAATAGAAATTT
>CAZXBG010000174.1:0-6882 GCA_964638865.1 uncultured Chitinophagales bacterium
CACTAGAAGTATACCCTGAATTAAATTCATACAGGTCATAAATGGATTTATAAATATTGGGAAATCCTAATCCTAAGGATACATTATTCATGCCTTCCTCAAAAGATTGGCCCTTGGCTGTTGTACTGAATACCATCAATGAAACGGCAAACATGCAGAGTAGTGTTTTTTTCATAAAGCTGTAGTTGTTTAGTTTAGGTGGTAAAATTGGGTATACATTCTTTAAAATCCAAATAACAAAACGTAGATAAATCAGGTTATGCACAATTAAATATACATATCATTATTTCGGAACTACAAAGTCCTACAAATCAATAAGTTAATATTTCAGTTAGTTCGGAAGTTATAATGATTCCTCCAAAAAAGGCAGGATTTTTTCATCAATAAAATAGTGTCCCCTTTCCAATTTTGTGAGTTTGCAATGCAACAGATCCTTTTCAAAGTATTCGGCAACTGCAATTGGAATTACTTCATCGCGAAGTCCAAAGAATAAAAAAACAGAAATTTTATATTCATTTAATTTTGACTTCACCAGATCAATATCCGGATTAAAAGTTCCCATACTGATCCAGGTATCATACAATCTTTGTCGCTTTTCCCGTGTTTCCATGTGATTATAGGTAAACTTATATAACCAGGGGGAGATCAGATTTAATTTTCGGGTGATATTGATAAATAGAAAAAACCAACCCGGATATTTAATTGTTGTCTTGAAGAGCTGTCGTCCCCATTTTGGATAAACTGCCACATTATAAAGTTTATTGGTCTTTATTCCATCACTTGCCATTAAAATAAGTTCATCAATTTGTGCCGAAAAATTCTTTGAAATATAAAGTGCACATTTCCCTCCCATACTGAAACCCAATATGGAAAATCTATCTACTTTGAATTCGTGTATAAACTGCCGGAATAAATTGATCAGGTCATCGGTGGTAAAAAAATCCGGTTCATTCCATTTTGAATTTCCATGGTAGGGCAAGTCGATGGCTATTACCGAATATTTTTTCCCAAGAGCAGGTTCTAACACCAAAAAGCTCTCTGCATTTTCACTGAAACCATGAAAAGCAAATAAAACCTTAGGGCCTGTCCCGAAACGGATAAAATGAATTTTTGAATGTTTGAAATCAATATATCCTGAGTCTGTTATTGGCATCGAGGCGCTAAGTTAGAGTAATTGGAGAGATGGTGGTTTGAACAGTCCCGAATGATAACTTTTCCACAACTAACCCACTTTATAGAAAAAGCAATCTCCGTTAGTTATCTTTGCCCTTTAAGATGCAGTCACCTGTTTGCTTAAATCAATTTTCCCTCCCGACTGCATTCCTATTTCATTTATTTTCTTTTTTCTTATTAAAAAATAACGAATGCCGAAGGATAATTCGATAAAACATGTTTTGATAATTGGTAGCGGTCCTATTATAATCGGACAAGCTTGTGAATTTGATTATTCCGGGTCACAGGCCAGCAGGAGTTTGCGTGAGGAAGGCATCAAAGTGTCACTTATAAATTCCAATCCCGCAACCATTATGACCGATCCGGTGACTGCTGATCAGATTTATCTGTGGCCGCTTAACTCGGCAAGTATCGAAAAGATCCTTATTGAAAATATTGAAAAAGGAACCCCAATTGATTCGATTTTACCTACTATGGGAGGTCAAACTGCCCTCAATCTGGCAAAAGAGGTTTCGGAAATAGGTATTTGGGAGAAATACAAGGTCAAAATGATTGGGGTTGATATTGAAGCCATCGACAGAGCCGAAAACAGGGAACTTTTCAGGCAATTGATGGTGGAACTTGGCATTGGCGTAGCAAAGAGCCATGTTGCCAATTCTTTTTTGGAAGGGAAGGAATTTGCGCAAGAGATTGGATTTCCACTGGTTATCAGACCTTCCTTTACGTTGGGAGGCACCGGAGGCAGTTTTGTCCAAAACAAGGATGAACTCGATGCAGCGCTCATGAGGGGTCTCACTGCTTCTCCTACACATGAAGTTTTAGTGGAAAAAGCCGTTCTAGGATGGAAGGAATTTGAATTGGAACTTTTACGCGATGCCAACGACAACGTAGTAATTATATGTGTGGTGGAAAATCTTGACCCTATGGGTGTGCATACCGGTGATTCCATAACAGTGGCACCGGCAATGACTTTGAGTGATACCAGCTATCAAAACATGCGCAACCTTTCTATAAAAATGATGCGCGCTATGGGAAATTTTGCGGGAGGATGTAATGTGCAGTTTGCCCAGAATCCCTATACAGAAGAATTAATTGCAGTAGAAATAAATCCACGTGTTTCCCGATCCAGTGCCTTAGCAAGTAAAGCAACTGGTTACCCGATTGCTAAAATTGCAGCAAAACTTGCTATCGGCTATCATTTGGATGAATTAAGTAATCAGATCACAAAATCTACTTCCGCCTATTTTGAACCTGCTTTGGATTATGTAGTTGTGAAAATGCCGCGATGGAATTTTGATAAATTTCCGGGTGCCGATGATACTTTAGGATTGCAGATGAAAAGTGTTGGCGAAGTAATGAGCATAGGAAGAAGTTTTCAGGAAGCATTACAAAAAGCATGTCAGAGTCTGGAAAATAATAAGATCGGATTAAGCGGAGAAAAAGGTTTTTATAAATCGAGTCAGGAAATTATTGAGAGTCTGGCAAAACCGCATTGGGATAGAATTTTTAATATCAAAAAAGCAATGGATCTCGGAGTGCCTGTGCGCACCATTCACAATCAGAGTTTAATTGATCCCTGGTTTTTAATGCAGATACAGGAATTGGTGAAAATTGAAAAAGAATTGCGCCGTTATCAATTAAATAATATTCCTAAAAAATTAATGATTGAATTAAAACAAAAGGGATATAGCGACCTGCAAATTGCAAACACGGTTGGAAATTGCACCGAGGAAGAAGTTTATAATTACAGAAGAAATCTAGGAATTAAACGCACATATAAATTAGTGGATACCTGTGCTGCTGAATTTGAAGCTAAAACTCCATATTACTATTCCACTTTTGAAGATGAAAATGAAAGTATACCAAGTGATAAAAAGAAAATAATTGTTTTAGGAAGTGGGCCAAATAGAATAGGGCAAGGAATTGAATTTGATTATTGTTGCGTACACGGAGTGCTCGCAATAAAAGAAAGCGGATATGAGGCGATAATGGTAAATTGTAATCCTGAAACTGTTTCTACCGATTTTGATATTGCTGATAAATTGTATTTCGAACCTGTATTTTGGGAGCATTTATGGGAACTAATAGAACATGAAAAACCGGAAGGGGTAATTGTGCAATTGGGAGGACAAACTGCACTCAAACTTGCAAAACAATTACATGAAAAAGGAATTAAAATAATTGGAACATCTTACGATAATATGGATATTGCAGAAGATCGCGGAAGGTTTTCTGATCTGTTGAAGGAATTAAATATACCATATCCTGAGTATGGAGCCGCAACAAATGTGGAAGAAGCTATTGAAGTGGCACATCGCATCGGCTATCCGGTTTTAGTGAGGCCAAGTTATGTTTTGGGTGGACAAAGAATGCGTATCGTAATTAATGACGAGGAACTGGAAAAAAGTGTAATTGGAATTTTAAAACATTTTCCTGACAACAGAATTTTAATTGATCATTTTTTAGACAGAGCAGAGGAAGCGGAAATAGATGCAATTTGTGATGGGGAGGATGTGCATATAATGGGAATAATGGAACATATTGAACCTGCAGGAATTCACAGTGGTGATTCGAGTGCAGTGCTTCCTCCATTTAATCTGAGTGAAAATGTACTCGGACAAATGAAAGATTTCGCACGAAAGATTGCAATGGTACTCAACATTCGTGGATTGATCAATATTCAGTTTGCAATTAAAAAGGAAGTGGTGTATGTAATTGAAGCAAATCCGAGAGCAAGTCGCACCACACCATTTATCGCAAAGGCTTATCAAATTCCATATTTGAATATTGCAACCAAAGTAATGATAGGTGCAAATAAATTAACGGACTTCACCTACGATAAAAAATTAACGGGCTACGCAATTAAGGAACCTGTTTTCAGTTTTGATAAATTCCCGAATGTAAATAAAGAATTAGGTCCGGAAATGAAATCAACAGGCGAGGCTATCCGGTTTATTGCAGATTTGAGTGATCCGTTCTTTAGAGAGATGTATTCGAAGAAATCGATGTATCTGAGCAGATGATCAGATCAACAGGGTGCCTAAGAGTTGCAACCCCTAAAGAGTTTAAGGTAAATATAAATTGAATTACAAAAATGATTAAGTTTATTCACATAATACACAATTCCCCATTACGATCATGAGTGATTTTGCATGGATATTTTTTATTATCATTGTTTACATGGTTGTAATACGACCTATGGTGCAAGGGATATTAAAAAAGGACCCGAATTCCAAGGGGAATCCAAATATTCCAAAAAATCCACCCACAAAAAAGAAAGACGACGATTATGTAGATTATGAAGAGATCAAATGATTACTCTTTTTTCTTATTAAAAAGATCATCCAGTTTATCCTTCATACCTTTCATCACTTCCTCTGTTTTATCGGCAACATCCTTAAATATTTCTTCGGCTTTTTCTTTCACATCAACGGCAGTGTCCATTAGTTTTTCTTTGACACCCTCACTTAATTTACCTCCATTTACCATATTGTCGATCTGAGAATGGAATGATTTCGGCATTTTTTCCTTTAAATAAGCAGAAATAGTTTCAATCGATTTTTTCGCCTGATCATCCGTAACTCCTGCTGATTCCGTAACTTTTTTTATTAACTCTTCCATAATTGTGTTTTTATTTTGTTGTGATAAAAAAATATGATCTAATTAATTTCTATTCATTGATACAAAATACAATTTTATTCGACTGTTCATTTGCTAATTGGTTCATTTGCTAATTTGCTAATTACGCATCACCTTCCCACCATTTCCGCCGGCACCACCCATACATCAAACTCTTCAGAAGTAACATAACCAAGTTCTACTGCCATTTCTTTTAATGTTTTGTGTTCTTTATGTGCTTTTTGCGCAATTTCCGCTGCTTTATAATATCCAATTTTTGTATTTAATGCAGTAACCAGCATTAATGAATTATTTACATGTGCTGCGATATTTTTTTCTATAGGTTCAATACCAACTGCACATTTATCATTGAAAGATACACAAACATCTCCGATTAATCTAGCACTATGCAAAAAATTATAGATCATCATCGGTTTAAATACATTGAGTTCAAAATGCCCGCTTGCGCCACCAATATTTATTGCAACATCGTTCCCTAAAACCTGCGCGGCAACCATGGTCATTGCTTCGCATTGGGTAGGATTAACTTTTCCGGGCATAATAGAAGAACCGGGTTCATTGTCCGGAATATGAATTTCTCCAATACCACTTCTCGGTCCGCTGGATAACATGCGAATATCATTTGCAATCTTCATTAAGGAAACTGCAACAGTTTTTAATGCTCCATGTACTTCCACAATTGCATCATGTGCAGCTAATGCTTCGAATTTATTTTCAGCAGTAATAAATGGCAAATTGGTTAATTCTGCGATATTTTTTGCTACTAATTCAGAATAACCCTTTGGAGTATTTATACCTGTGCCCACAGCAGTGCCACCCAATGCCAACTCACTTAAATGCGATAAAGTATTTTTTATTGCTTTTAATCCGTGATCCAATTGAGAAACATATCCGCTAATTTCCTGCCCTAAGGTAAGGGGCGTGGCATCCATAAAATGTGTTCTTCCAATTTTCACGATATGCATAAATGCCAGTGATTTAATTGCAAGTGTATCTCTTAATTTTTCAATTCCCGGTATGGTATTTTCTATCAATATTTTATATGCGGCGATGTGCATTGCAGTTGGGAAAGTATCGTTGCTGGATTGCGATTTATTTACATCATCGTTTGGGTGAATGATCTTTTTTTCATCCATTAAACTTCCTCCTAAAATAACGTGTGCGCGATAAGCAATAACTTCGTTCACATTCATATTACTTTGTGTACCGCTACCTGTTTGCCATACAACCAATGGGAACTGATCATTTAATTTCCCTTCCAATATTTCGTCGCACACTTGTCCGATAATATCAGATTTACTTTTATCCAACACATTTAATTGGTAATTTGTAATTGCTGCCGCTTTCTTCAAATATGCAAATGCAGCAATAATTTCTTTAGGCATTTTATTAATGTCCTGCGCTATTGGAAAATTTAAAATTGAGCGTTGTGTTTGCGCGCCCCAGTAAACTGATGCGGGCACCTCGATGGAGCCCATGGTATCTTTTTCGATTCTTATTGATTGAGTGATTATTGGGTCCATTGTATCTTTTAATTCTGATTAATTATAATTGTTACAGTGTATGAGTAATGAGTAATGAGTAATGAGTTTGCTATCGCTCAGCCGAATGGTTAACTCTCCTTTTTGACAGCGCTGATTAAGCCGGATAATTGTTTAAAACAACTGACAATTTCTTCACCTAATCGTTTCATGTCTTCTTTTCTGCAATGATATTGCAATTCACAAAAATCAAGTGCCGTATCAACTTCGATTACTGAACTTCTTGCAATTTCATAGAAGCGTTTTCTCTCTGCTTCTGATTTTCTTGATGATCCTTCCGCAATATTTAAATAAACGGAAAGTGAAGCTCTTCGTATTTGTTGCACAAGATTATATTTTTCTTCGGCAGGTAATAATTGAGTAACTCTGTAACACTCCATTAATAATTTTCTTGCTGCCAAAAATACAGGCATTCGTGTATGCGCCAATTCTAAGAACATTTTTATTTATTTTTAAGGGTTATAAAATATAAACAATAGTAATCTAACTAAAATTCCAACGTGAATCAAACTCATAACTCATAACTCAT
>CAZXBG010000175.1:0-6865 GCA_964638865.1 uncultured Chitinophagales bacterium
CCCATTCAACTCTGCGCCCTCTGCGTGAAATAACCTTCGGCATACAACACCTTCAACCCTTTTCAAGTCGCAGTCTTAGAGAGCAGTGTTCAACCCCTTCAACCCCTGATTACCCTCGCCATCAACGCGCCAATCACTGCCGGAGAATCTGCAACGTGAATTCCACAATTGCGCATGATCTCAATTTTTGCCTCTGCAGTATCCGCTTTTCCGCCAACAATTGCACCGGCATGACCCATTGTTCTTCCTTTTGGAGCAGTTAAACCCGCAATAAATCCAACAACAGGTTTTGTTCCGTTTAATTTTATCCATTCGGCTGCATTGGCTTCCATACTTCCGCCAATTTCACCTATCAAAATAATACCTTCTGTTTCCTCATCTGCCATTAATAATTGAATGGCATCTAAAGTTGTAGTTCCGGGAACAGGATCACCACCAATACCGATACAGGTGCTTTGTCCCATACCCGCTTTAGTAACTTGATCAACTGCCTCATAAGTTAATGTTCCCGAGCGCGAAACGATGCCGATATGTCCTTTTTTATGAATAAATCCCGGCATGATACCAACTTTTGCCTCTTCCGGAGATATAATTCCCGGGCAATTTGGTCCGATAAGTCTGCAATCTTTATTTGAGATATACGCTTTCACTTTTATCATATCCTGAACGGGAATTCCTTCCGTAATTGCAACAATCACTTTAATTCCGGCATCTGCAGCTTCCATAATTGCATCGGCGGCAAAAGCGGGTGGAACAAAAATAATAGTAGTATTTGCTCCTTCCTGTTTTACGGCATCTCCAACGGTATTAAAAACTGGTCTTTCCAAATGCATGGTGCCGCCTTTATCAGGGGTAACACCACCTACCACGTTAGTTCCGTAGGCAATCATTTGTTCTGCATGAAAAGTTCCTTCTTTGCCTGTAAATCCCTGCACGATCACACGGGAATATTTTCCAACTAATACGCTCATAATTTTTTTAAATGTGTTGCGAAGATAGGATTTTGAAACGAAAAGAGTAAGAAAACGACTATTTTGTCATCTTTTCCACCATAGCATCACGAGCATCGCGCAAAAAGCTGCTGGCAAAAATAAAGGAGGTTAGATTTTCATCCTTTGCACTTAAAATATCGTTGTTATTGCCTTCCCAGGCTTTTACGCCTTTGTGCAGAAAAATGATCTTCTCCCCAATTTCCATAACACTGTTCATGTCGTGGGTATTTATAATTGTGGTCATATTAAACTCCTTTGTAATTTCAATAATGAGGTCATCAATTATAATAGACGTTTTTGGATCCAAACCGGAATTTGGTTCATCACAAAACAAATATTTTGGATTTAATACTATTGCTCTGGCAATGCCCACACGTTTTTTCATGCCTCCGCTGAGTTCTCCCGGAAATTTTTGGTTTACACCTTTGAGATTAACGCGTTCCAAACAAAAATTTACCCGATCCAGTTTTTCTTTTTTTGTCGCATTACTGAACATATTCAGCGGTAACATTACATTTTCCTCCACCGTCATGGAATCAAATAAAGCACTTCCCTGGAATAACATTCCAATCTCCTGCCGCAATGCTTTTTGTTCCTCGCGGCTCAGGGAATAAAAATCACGTCCGTTGAAATAAACATTTCCTTTGTCCGGTGTAATTAATCCGTTCATGATCTTCATCAAAACCGTTTTTCCGGAACCGCTGATACCGATCACCAGATTCGTTTTTCCCGCTTCGAAAACGGCAGAAACATCGTTCAGTACCTGTTGTTCATTAAATGCTTTTGTTATGTGTGAAATCTCAATCATAAAAGTAATGCTACAATTACATAATCAGCCAATAAAACAAAAATACAGCTATATACAACTGCCTGTGTGCTTGCTTTTCCAATTTCCACTGATCCTCCTTTTACATAATATCCCATGTAACAGGAAATGGAGGAAATGATAAAGGCAAAGGCAAATGATTTAATAAACATCAGTTGCACATCAAAAGGATCAAAATCCATGCGTATGCCACGAATATAATCTTCAATAGAATAAGTATCTCCGAGTGCAGTTGCAATATATCCGCCACTAATTCCTGCAAAGGAAGCTATGGCAACTAATAACGGAATAGTAATAATTGCTCCGATGATCCGTGTGGCAATTAAATAACTTTCTGTATTTACACCCATACTTTCCAGGGCGTCGATCTGTTCTGTAACGCGCATGGAGCCCAATTCGGATGCGAGATTTGATCCTACCTTTCCTGCAAGTATCAAGGCAGTAAAGGTTGGAGCCAATTCAAAAATAATGGTATTGCGCACAATCAAACCGATGTAAGAAGCAGGGACAAAAGGCGTTCCGTATAATTGATAGGCAGTTTGAACAGCAGTTACTGCACCGATAAAAATGGAAACCAAAAACACGATAAATGCCGAACCAACGCCTATGTCGGTCATTTGGCGAAATAATTCTTTCCAATACATTTCCCATCTCACGGGTTTGGAAAACATTCTCCGCAACATGATCAGGTATTTGCCTAAATGTTCAAAAAGCCGGAATTCTAATTTCATTGGCGTAAATATAGTGATGATTAATAAGTTATCTGAGCGCTGTGTAATACAGGGTTATATTTAAAACGCCTCTCTAAACGTTACATACAATCCACTCTGCCCTTCGCTGCCAAAGGCATAATCTACACGTAAACTTAATTTATCTTCCGGTACAATAAATAATCTTCCGCCCGCACCAAAAGAATATTTTAATCCTGCAGCAGAAAAATTGGAAAACTGATCGGCAACTTCTCCAACTCCGCCAAAAATATTGATGGCAAAATATTTCCAAAATGTAATTCGGTATTCTGTTTGCAGACTCAAATAATTCTGATCGCGAAATCTTCCTTCAAAATTTCCACGCATGTGTTTATCTCCGCCTAATTCGGCAAGTCTGTTAAATGGAGGATTTCCGGGCACGAATTGACTGTAAAAATTAAATCCTAAAACATCATCCTTCCCAATTGTATTAAACTGACTGATCTCTAAAAGATAATCCACATAATTAAAATCGCTTCCCAAAACATTATTGTGCACCACTGCTGAGGCATCTATATTTATTCCCTTTAATGGAAAATAAATATTATCTCTTGTGTCGTAGGTTAGCCAAATTCCGAGTCCGGTATTTAATCCGCCGTTTTCGCCAATAATATCCAGGCTGTCAAAAAAACCTCCGGGTTTTACATTGTATACTTTTGTATTTTCAAAAAATGTTTTTACACCGGCATAAATATTTGGCCGCACCAAACGTTGCGCGTTGATATAAAAATTAAAAAAATCAAAATCGTATTGTTCTCTGTTTTCTTCTAAAGTGTAATTTCCAATTCCAAAAAAATGATCGGGATATTCGAAATAAGATATAGAATAAATAAATTTATATAAATTATTCTTGTAATAAGAATCGCCGCTGAAATTACTTTCAATTTGTTTATTTAAAGTATATACAGCAACTAATTTTAAAACTGCCGGATTTGTTTCGGGATATTTTTTGGATGGCGGTAAATAATATACGCATCCTGCACCAAAATATAACCGTGTTTCAGGGGTATAACCAACAACAGGCGATGGGAATATTTTTCCTTTTCTGTCTGTAATTGTGGTATCGGGAATTATTGGTTCTGTTTGAGCAAAGGAGGGAAGTATTCCTGCTGAAAAAATAATTGTAAAAATGAAAATTTGAGTTAGCTTCAAATTCCTGAATTTTAATCTAAGATGTTGGGTTGTTTCCTCAGGGTTGATTTTCATTATTATTTTAGGTATTAAATGAAGTGTATAAACGGAAATGTTTTAGCAGTTAGTTTTAATCATTTTAGCATTACAGATGCGTTTTTAGGTATTTCGGCTGCAAAATTGATGTTTTTTGAGGAAATTGACGTTAAAATATAAGAAAACGCGATCTCGGGCAGATTAATTGGCTATAATTGTAGTATGAAAACCCAATTTTTAAATGCAATTATTGTTTGCCTGCTTTTTAATTTCACGGGTAAATTGCTTCAATCTCAAAATGTTTTTCCTGATTTTGCCGATTCTCCTCAATGGAATGTAAGTCAAACATTTTGGTTGGATACTGAAATAGTACAGTATACATTTTCATCAGATACGCTGATGTGCGGCAACACTTATTCCAAGTTTGATGATTATTACGATTATTATTTCCGAAGTTCAGGGAAAAAAGTATATATGCGCGAAAAAAATAATTGTAGCGATCCGGAATATGTTGTGTATGATTTCGGATTAGAGGTTGGGGATACAATAACCCTAGATTTTTTTGACGGAGAATACAAGCCAACAGAAATATTTGTCGAAAGTATTGATACTATTGAATATTTTGGAATTGAGCGCAAGGCCTTAAAAATTAATCACAATCGCTGTGGTGGTGAACTGGAAGAGTTTTATACCACTTCCATGCTTTGGATAGAAGGAATAGGATCGGATAAACACCCTTTTTATCCTGTCTTTTGTTACTGCGATGGTTGTGAGTTTTGGTCAAATTTGGTTTGTTACGACTCATCCGGAGTTCAATTGTACGGCACTCCTGATGCAGATGCATGCGATATCATTATCAATGTGCCGAATCTAATAAGTAAAACTCAAAAAATTTACCCAAATCCTGCCACAGAACAATTATTTTACGAGCCTGAAAATGAAGATCCATATTGCTATCAAATTCGCTCTGTTTCTACAAATGTAATCTTGAAGGATAAAGCCTCCGGCTCCATGAAGCTGAATATCGAAGCGTTGTCGCCGGGTATATACTATTTTGAGTTGTTTACAGAAGAAGGAGTTCTGATGGTCGCTGAAAAATTCGTCAAATTCTGAGTCCAAAATCTTTCCAAACAACTTTCTCACATTCTTTTGATTTCCGCCCCTTAACTTCTATCTTTGCGCCCGAAATCAAAAAGGTCCTCTTAAATTATATATAATGCAAGCAATTGGTAAAATTACACAGATCATCGGCGCGGTTGTCGATGTTGCTTTTAAAGAAGGAAATCTTCCTGAAATTCTGAATGCATTGGAAGTGCGCCGGGAAACCGGAGATGCCTTAATTCTTGAAGTGCAGCAGCATCTTGGAGAGGATAGTGTGCGCACTATTGCCATGGACTCTACCGACGGACTTGTTCGTGGAACCCTAGTTTATGACCTTGGTTCCAATATCTCCATGCCAACAGGTGATGAGATCAGAGGCCGATTATTCAATGTAGTTGGTAAGGCAATTGACGGTATGCGTCCTGTAAAATCTGAAACACAGGCGCCAATTCACCGCAAACCGCCTTTGTATGAAGAACTTTCCACCGAATCGGAAGTGCTTTTTACCGGTATTAAGGTAATTGACCTAATCGAACCTTATGCAAAAGGCGGTAAAATTGGACTTTTTGGTGGTGCCGGAGTAGGTAAAACGGTATTAATTCAGGAGTTGATCAACAATATTGCAAAAGCATACGCCGGTATGTCGGTTTTTGCGGGTGTTGGTGAAAGAACACGCGAAGGAAATGACCTTTTAAGAGAATTTATTGAATCAGACGTAATACGTTACGGTGCTGAATTTAAACATAGCATGGAAGCAGGTGGATGGGATCTGAGTAAGGTGGATTATGCAGAATTGCAAAAATCGCAGGCTACACTTGTTTTTGGTCAGATGAACGAACCACCGGGAGCACGTGCCCGTGTTGCTTTATCCGGTCTTACAGTGGCAGAATATTTCCGCGACGGAGATGCAAATGATGCAAAAGGAAAAGACATCTTATTTTTTATTGACAATATCTTCCGTTTCACGCAGGCAGGTTCTGAGGTTTCGGCTTTATTGGGTCGTATGCCATCAGCGGTGGGTTACCAGCCTACACTTGCAACGGAAATGGGTATCATGCAAGAGCGCATCACTTCAACAAAACGCGGTTCCATTACTTCCGTTCAGGCGGTTTATGTTCCTGCGGATGACTTAACGGATCCGGCTCCTGCAACTACTTTCAGTCACTTGGATGCAACTACGGTATTAAGCCGTAAAATTGCTGAGTTGGGAATTTATCCTGCGGTGGATCCTTTGGATTCTACTTCCAGAATATTAACTGCCGATATTGTTGGTGCAGAACATTATAACTGCGCGCAAAGAGTGAAAAGTACTTTACAGCGTTATAAAGAATTACAGGATATTATCGCCATTCTCGGTATGGATGAGTTGAGTGAGGAAGATAAATTAGTGGTAAGCCGCGCTCGTCGTGTGCAGCGTTTCTTATCTCAGCCTTTCTTTGTTGCGGAACAATTTACAGGTCTTAAAGGAGTTTTAGTTCCAATTGAAGAAACAATTCGCGGATTCAATATGATTATGGATGGTGAAGTGGATGAATATCCGGAAGCAGCATTCAACCTTGTTGGAACAATTGATGATGCAATAGAAAAAGGTAAAAAATTAATTGCTGACGCGAAAAAATAATTATTAAAAAGAACAAAAATGCAATTAGATATTCTTTCACCCGATAAAAAAATATATTCAGGTTCTGCCGACGGTGTTTTAATGCCGGGAATTACGGGCTCATTTGAAGTATTAAATAACCACGCTCCCATGATCGCTGCTTTAGGCAAAGGAAAAATGCGTGTGCGTGTCGGGAAATCCGATACCGTTTATCAAATCACCGGCGGTTTTGTAGAAGTTTTGAATAATAATGTGAGTGTATTGGTAGAAGGCGCAAAGGAAATATAATCTGTAATAAAAAAATATTATTAAAAACCTCCGCAGTTTTCACTTCGGAGGTTTTTTTTCACGCAAAGTCGCAAAGGCGCAAAGTTTGTAGGGTTAAAAACAATCAAAACACATTGTATTTCACTTTTCCTTTGCGGCTTTG
>CAZXBG010000176.1:0-6831 GCA_964638865.1 uncultured Chitinophagales bacterium
TGAAGTCGTGGAACTTTGTTTCAATAGTACACTTTATTCACGATTCACGATTCACGATTCACGATTCACTAAATGAGTTATGAGTAATGAGTAATGAGCTTACTTATCGATAGCCGAAAGTTTTTATTGCTTGTTAGTAGCGATAATTGAAGTCGTGGAACTTTGTTTCAATAGTACACTTTATTCACGATTCACGATTCACTAAATGAGTTATGAGTAATGAGTAATGAGCTTACTTATCGATAGCCGAAAGTTTTTATTGCTTGTAAGTAGCGATAATTGAAGTCGTGGAACTTTGTTTAACAGTACACTTATTCCGGATTCACGATTCACGCATTTCCTCAATAAGGCACACTGATTTCTGTTGTAAATACACCTATCGTTAAGGTTGCATTATTATCGCAAGTTCCATCACCGAAATCGAGTTCTCGGGTGGTAAGTCCTTCGGGTGTCACTTCTAAAATTCCACTTACCATCCAAATACAATCCATTTCTTTTACAAGCGGTTCTGCAATATGGGTTGTAAATGCAACTCCATTTCTATTGATACCCGAAGCCGCAAAATCAGCAACGATACCGTCGGAAATGGCATATACATCATCTTCTAATGCTAAGGTGCCATCGCCTTCTTTCCATTCACGGATGCGTGTGGCATCCCAGGAAATGGTTTCACCGGTCTCCAGGGTAATTAATCCATCAACAACAGATATAGAAAAATAAATATTTCCGTCCGCGTTCAGGCCTTCATTTATAACCGTTTTGGTGCCTTCTACCTTATTTCCGTTCACAAAATAATTATCCGTTGTAACGGTGATTATGGTTCCTTGCATCGCATAAGGCCCTGTAAATGTTGCCATTACAATTCCGGAACGCTCCAAACCCAGGTAACTGACACAACTTTCCCCAAAATCGATGGTCATGGTGTTCGGGAACTCGCCAAGCGGGGCACTAAAGGTAGTTGTAGGACAATCATCGGCAACCTTGCCATATGTTTCGCTCAAAAGTCCTGCAAAACCGTTTTCTGCGGCCTGCTGGTTTACAACTGCCTGCAGATCGTTGAAGGATCCATCGGCTATTGAGTTATCAAGGGAAGCATAAATGTCGGTGTCAGCACTTTCTTTTTTACATCCAAACAGCAATGTTATTGCGAAGGCTGTGATGCAGGTGGTTTTTACTACGAATGGTCTCATATTAAATACAAATTTAAACTAAGACTTTAGGATATGAAAAGGGTTTAAACAGACCTTTAAATGATATTTGGAATTTTACAGGCAAAACACCTATCTTTGCAGTCCATTTATAAAAAATCAAACAAAAAAAATGAACCAGTACGAAACAGTCATCATTTTCACTCCTGTCCTCTCAGATGACGACATGAAGAGGACCGAGGAAGCCTATAAGGATTTCCTTCGTTCGAACGGAGGTGAAATAGTTGCCGAAGAGCACTGGGGCCTTAAGCAGTTAGCTTACAACATCAAGAAAAAAAGCACAGGAATTTATTATGTGCTTGAGTACAAAGGCCCAAGTGACATCACCGGAAAATTGGATATCCAGTTTAACCGTGATGAGAATGTGTTGCGTTTTGCAACAATTCGCCTCGATAAGTATTCCATCGACTACAACGAACGCAAACGTCGCGGCGAAATTGGCAGAAATGCTAAAACAGGCGCACATGCAGCTAATAAGTTAAACAAAGAAAAAGAAAAAGCAGAAGCGTAATCATGGCAGTAGGAAAAAACATCAGATACCTCGCAGCACCCAAATTAGGGATGATGCGCAAGAAATACTGCCGTTTTAAGAAAAGCGGAATCAAGTATATCGACTACAAGAACCCTGAATTCTTATTGAAGTTTGTGAACGAACAAGGTAAAATATTACCTCGTCGTTTATCGGGTAACAGTTTGAAATATCAGCGCAAAGTAGCCCAGGCTGTAAAACGCAGCCGTCAATTGGCGTTATTGCCGTATGTTACTGACCTTTTAAAATAACCAACGATGGAAGTAATTTTAATCAAAGACGTAGATAATCTTGGCGATTCTAATACACTTGTAAAAGTTCGTGATGGTTATGGTCGCAATTACCTGATCCCAAGGGGATTTGCCGTAATTGCCAACGATGGCAATCGTAAAATAATGGCGGAAAGAATGAAAGCTTCCGACAAACGCGAAAAATTATTGCTGGATAAAATTCAGGAAGTGATCGCGAAATTGCAGGCAACAACAATTAAGGTTGGAGCTAAAGTAGGACAAAATGACAAGATCTTTGGATCTATCACCAACGTTCAGTTAGCAGAAGGCATTAAAAAACAGTTAGGTTTAGTAATCGACAGAAAGAAAATTGTTCTTCCTGAAGAAGTAAAAACTTTAGGCACTTATGCTGCAACAATTTCATTGGATAAAGATCATAATATACCGGTGAATTTTGAAGTAGTGGAAGGCTAAATTTAATGGAGAGTTGAGAAGTGAGAAGTGAGAATTAAAAAGCCTTGGCGTAGGAAAATAAATTCACTTGCGCTGAAGCTTTTACAAATAAAATGGTTGGATAATATAAATGAGCCTCAGGACGAAAGTTCTGAGGTTTTTTGTTTTAGGGGTTGGGTTTGATTTGCAAATAATTCTTTAGGTTAAATCATTCTGATTAATGGAGTGGAATTTAAAGTGATGCGATTTTAAGGCATGATGTCGAGTTCATTTTTTTTATTCTTTCTAAGAACTAAGTTTTCATTGTACAATAAATTTTTGTTGATAAACCCCTGTTTCCAATTTTAATCTCAATAAATAAATGCCCGGGGGTTGCACAAATGGCACTGTATTATTATTTCCAAAAATATTTTTTTCCGAAATAATTGCTCCATTAAAATTAAATATTGTAACTATCCCGCTCATAATCTGATCATTTGATATGGAAACTGATCCATTAGAATAATAAATATTTACATTATGAGCATTAAATATTATTGTTGTCGGATCAGCCAAAAACATAGCAAAGTTGGATACGTCACTTAAGTTGTTTTTACAAGTATTGCCCTCCATTAACATAGAAAGAATTACAGCTCGATATAAAACAGAAGGCTCCATTAATTCACCGTCCCAGGTTTTCATAAGTTCAGGTATTTGGATATTAAATTCCTGGGTAGGTGGTATTTCGATATAGTTTCCCGGGCTTGCAGATTCTGCCATTTCTATTTCAAAATGATTCCAATCCATGCCTCTTAAAAACATTATCCTAAATGCACTTGATTGCAAAGTGTCCAGTATTTCGTCAACTGATACAAATAAATCAGAAGAATTATAGGCGAGCATAGTAGTATCTAAATTTATCTCGTCGGGCGTTACGGCAAAACTATATTCACCTATTTGCGCCGGAAGAGATCTTACTAAAGAACACTCGTTACTGTAGGGAAATTTTGATATGGAGAAAACAGTAATTTTAATATCTGATAAAACCGGCAGTGGCTCGCCAACATAATTAGGGAAATCCGCAGGTAAACGAATATCTACATCGCTGCCTGAAGGTATAATACTTAAATAGTTTTCCGGAGAAATTAATAATGCTTCGTTAGCAGAAAATCCATAACCCGGAGCAACCATAATACGATATTCACTAACCGTTTCTTCATCAAGGGCTTTTTTGAATTGCACCCTTAATTCATCTGCACCTCCGGTGCAAGAATCTGTATATAAAACAAGATTACGCACCTCATCAGCAATTCTATCTTTTACAACAAGCATATCGGATGGCGACGATGTACAGGCAAAATCATTGATATACAATGAATCGTCATTCCATCCCAATCGCAACCAACAATAATTTGTATCAGTATCAATAATTTGAAATCCTATAAATTGTTTAGGAGCATTAAAATCAAATTCACCCTGAATACAACTCTCCCCATAATATCCGCAAATATGGGTTTCAAAAATATCAGTTATTTCATCCCATTCCACAAATTCGGAAAGTGTATCGCCTTCAAAAATTACCCTTGCTATATTTTGCGCCGGTACTATACATTCCGTTGATGAATATCCGGAGCCAAAAGTGGATGATAAATAACAAGGGTTTGCCAATTCAACAGCAATCTTATTTGCACCATATAATTCAAGATTAAAAAATGTCCAAACCGGGCAATATCCACAATCATATGCAGTGTTAAAACTTAAACCTATATCATTAATACCATCAAAATTAAAATCAATATATTGCATGCCTTCATCTTCAAGCCATCCACCATCCAACGAAAATAACAGGATATCCGGGTCAATATCAGTATAAATTACTTGTGCATCAGTGTCGCCAATAACTAATATTCCAGAAGCCAAGGCAGCGTAGTTAATTAATTTATCGCGAGAATATCTCATTTGATTTTTAGGTTTTGTTTTACAAAATCAGCTATATAAAGTTGGTCAATTTATTCAATTATGCAGCTGACTGTGGAAATAAAGCTACACTTTATCCTGAATCTTAATCTTGTTATTTTGTGAAATACACCTTTTAAGCTGTGAAACCGCTCACTAAGTTAGTAAAACAATTTTTATCATCTTCAATAAAAACCTTTGACAGTGCAGTATTATTGCTCTGTAGTCCCTTCCTACTTTAAAGTTTGTATTATATATCTGCAAGTGGATCAAAAATTGCGACATTTTCAAAAATTACCTATATGATCTATATCAGCATAATATTGTTCTGTTTGGCGAGTGTACTCGGAACAATTTTAATTACAAAAGTGGTAGGTGGAAAACCTATTTCTATTCCAATGAGAAATATACATGCAGTAATTGCATTTGCAGGTTTGATATTTCTGATTGTATATATTTTTCAAATTGAATACATATCTTATTATCTAAGGTTTAGCTTAGGTCTGTTTATTCTTGCCGGCTTTTTAGGTATTTTGGCTTTAAAACGATATAAACCGGATGACAGAAAACCTCAGGTTCTCGCATTGTTACATGCATTGATGGCCGTAGGCGGATTAATGATGTTATTTGTGTACTGGGCTTTGTATTTATAACAATGGAGAATGGTAAATTGAAAATGAAAAGGTACTGCTATTCCTTTTCACAAATTTATTATGAAGAAAATTCAGATTGGAAAATTAATTTAATTTTATTCCCTTTCTCTATCCACAACGTTGATCTTATTATCATTTAAGAACCAACGATCGTTTACAAAATCGTAACTGAATCGGATGCTTACAGAACCTTTTGTTCCTAATGAAGATTTAGGATCAGGATTATTTACGTCCGATGTTATAATATCATTAAAGGTTTGTGCAGATAAAATAAATTCTGTGTTCTTATTATTGTCTTTTAAAGATGGTAACCCATCAATAAATTTCAACATCAATTCATTGGAAATAGAGTAACTTTTCTTCGGCGCTGTTCTGTTTTCTGTATTAGACATCTTCAAATATACGAAAAAGAATGGAGAATGGAGAATGGAGAATGGAGAACGGGTGATTTTTTTACCCAAAAGGAGAATCTTCCATAATAAAACAGGTTTAATTCTCCGTTTTTACTCGTAGCGCAAAGCTTCAATGGGATCCATCATAGATGCGCGTCGGGCCGGAATGTAGCCCGCTGCAATTCCGGTAATTACGCAGACAACTAATCCAATAAATACCCAGAGCCAGGGAAGTATAAAGTTGGCATTGAGCGCGAGGGCAACCATATTTCCGATGAAAATTCCTAAAATAATTCCGCAAATTCCACCAATTATACAAATAACGATGCTTTCGATCAAAAATTGAAGGCGAATGGTCTTTCGGTTTGCACCAATTGCCATGCTCACACCAATTTCGCGTGTGCGTTCATTTACCTGAACTAACATGATATTCATCAAACCTATGGCAGCACCAATCAATGTTATAAATCCGATGAACATAGCGCCAATTGCCACGTAAGATAAACTATCTAACATTACACTTACAACGGAATCGCTTTTTGAAACATTAAAATCATCCTCCTCCCCTATTTTTAATTTGCGCACTTGTCGTAGTAAACCGGTTGCATCACCAATTGCAGGTTCCATATCCTGCGCATTGCTCACTCCAACAGTAATAATGTAGTTATCAGGCCCCGATTTAGGAAAAACACTTCTTGCAGAGGTTAAAGGAATTAATACCCGGGTATCCGATTGCATAAAACTGCTTCCTTTGGGTTCTAAAATTCCAATTACTCTATAATACTGATTGTTTATGGAAATCGGTTTATCTATTGGATTATCCTTTTCCGTAAATACTTTTTCCGCAACATCACTTCCCAAAACAACAACGCGGGATGCACTTTCCAGCTCCTGAGCAGAAAAGCCCCTGCCCTTCTCAATCGTATATCCTACCACCGAAATAAAATTTTCATCCACCCCAAAAACATCTACATTGGGATTGGTTTTTTTATCCGCTTGTTTCACCGTTCCCGAACCCTGAATAAATAAACTCGAAATAGAAACATAGGACCCCGAATACGCATATTTACTTTTAAAATTATTTGCTTCTTTATAACTGATTGGAGGTTTAGGTTTTTCATCTCCATCCGACATCTCATTAAAATTGCGGATAGAAAAGGAATTTGCACCAAGTGTGGTAAAATTCGAATTGATGGAAGATTCCAGGGCATCAATGGCTGTAAGTATTCCGATCAAAGCAGTTAAACCAATCGCGATAATCGTGATCGTGATAATACTCCTCAGGCGATTTGCCTGAATGGCACGCAATGCAAGGCTGATATTTTCTTTTAAGGTCAATTATTTAAGTTTGTCTAAATTTTAATTTTTACTGCTTTAAATAAACTACTTCTGTATTTCCTGTGTTACCTTTGCAGAAGATTTACAAAAATA
>CAZXBG010000177.1:0-6676 GCA_964638865.1 uncultured Chitinophagales bacterium
AAGTAATGCACAATTTATTGTGAGTTCTTAGACAGTTTGACGGTTTGCAGCTACACGCAGTTTTTTATTTGGGGTTTCAAGGCTAAAACTTCAACTTACCCCAACTGTTTATTTGATGCCCATAACTTTCGGCAAACACGTCAGCCCCAAATAAAAAATTGTCGTGTAGCCCATGTTATTCGCTGACACTTGAACAGGTAACAAATTGCTATGTGTCAATGCAAAATATGAAAGGCTTTTGGCTTCTAAATTAAAGAGCCAAAAGCCTTTTTGTTTATGCGGTAGATTATTGTAAAGTTATATTATTCGCCTTAATTATTAATACCCCGCCAATATTCGTAAACGTTGAATTTGAAACAGTCATTTTACATGTCATGCACCCTGTACCTGGAACACAAGTTGAACAAGCCCCTGAAGAGTCTGTTTGAGTTGAGACATCACATGTCGATTCAGCGTTAGACGTACAGGTGCAAGTGATAGTTGTTTCTGTGCTTGGCATCGCAGCTGAGGTATAAGTGTCAAATGGAATCATCCAATACTTGTTTTTAGTACTGTAGGTATAAACAGTAGTGCCGGGACTCCCTTGATTTGTTGAAATGGATAGCTCTGATGGAGGCCCAAACGAACAAGTTTTTTGTTTGTCTTGCGACCCAGCATATCTTGTGGATTTTGCTACTGTTGCATTTCCTTGAGAATCATATATTACTCTTAAGGTAATGACTTCTTGGGGGTTAGATGATGATTTGGACTCAAATTGGTAAACTGTCCCCGGCGTAAACCAACTTTGTGCCTGCATTGTTAATGCTAATCCAATTAGCATCATACTGAATAATACTTTTGTTTTCATTTTGATAAATTTTAATCGTTAAATGAATATTTGAGTAAAAATTAACGAAATATTTTCATAAATATTGCTGTTCTATATTTTACTTATTACCATTTAATATAATCAACAATTGTCATGAGGCTTTTACTGTAGTTTGCGCATAACGGAATTGGGGTTTGCGAAGTTTATTTTTATGGGGAATGAAAACGATTCCGTTTATTTTTAATATACTGTTTGGGAAAGTGAAAAGCATTGTGTTACTTTTCGGCCCCATAAAAATAAATTTGCGCAAACCTCATGTTATAGGATGTGCTGGTGGCGATGTAACAATTTATTTATCCAATGAATACACTATTCCAATGCTAAAGGAACTCATTATCTCCCAATAATTATCGGTAATTATTACGACAGAATTTTCTTCTTCAAATGGAATAAAATAAGCAATTCCAAAACCAAGACTTTGCTTTAATGAAAAGTTATAAAAAACCGGAATAATAGCTCCGATTCCAATTCTACTTTCAATTGTAAGCCATGGTGGTGTCGTGAAATAGGATTCTTCATAGACAGGGGTATTATCAGGAGTCGGCTCTAGAGGTCGCCGAGCAACATTGTGCATGCTAATGTAAGAGAAATCAGTTTGTCCAAATAAATAAAGGTTAATCTTAAATGAATTAAAATAGAGAATTTTATTATAACCTATAGTTATACCAAGATGTTCAAAAAATGATTCAGCGTAAAATCTATCTTTAAATAAGTGATATTGATTATCAAGTATAGGGTTGTTATCATGATATTTAAGCCCAAAGTTCAACATATTTCTTTGCGCTGAATCAACACAAAAACCATATTCTAGAGACATATTTTTACCAATATATAAATCATTATAATTAAATGAAATTAATTTTTTATAAGATGGCGATTGACAAAATATGTTTGTAAAATTAAAACAGATAATTAGTATTGTTAAATGTAAGAAACGCATAAATTTTATGATAAAAGCAAGCCACCTTGAAAGGAGAGGTAGCTTGCTTGATTAAGAAATATTAGCTGTCAATTCGCCAAACTGTGATATATCCTTTGGAGTTGCTTAAGGTATTAGTTACCCAATTTGCGTTGTGAAATGCAAAATTATAGGGATCATCATGAAAGTAATAATCATAAGTATACCATTCATAATAATACCGGCGTTCTCCATACATATAAGTCGGAACACCCGCATTACTTGTTAAAAATCCTAAGGATTTAGCAAACTGCTCCCAATCTCTTTCGTAGTAGTTAAAAATACCATTTGTCCCGGCTGCTGGAAAATTTCCAATTTCATTCCAATGCAGTAAGTCAACACCAATATCGTCTTTATCAACATCAACATCAACTACATGTCCAAATGCTTGATAATAAGCATATCCGTCAGATGGTCTAAGGAATAGCGTTCCAATTGAATATTCAGAATTACCTGTATTTTCATACCTGTAATTAATTTTAAATTGATATCCATGAAGTTCGCTTACTACATTTGTTTTATAGGATGACGAGCTATTCTCGTCTCCGTAAATTACATTGTTATTCAATTGCCCGTCAACAAAGTCAGTTCCCAATGAAACAATCATTACAGGAATTGAGGTAGACATGGCTTCTTCTTCACTCACAAAAATTTCCTCTACCGATCCATCTTCATTTGTGAACCATGCAATGATATTATCTTCAACAGAGGGGTCAGCATCGGCATCTGCATTAACACCGGAAGAAATAATAGGCATCAAACTCATATCCGCTGTCGCAATATTTGGAATATGAACCGTTGCATAATAATCTACATCATAAATGAGGCTGTCAGATAATTCATCAAAATAATCAGTTCCGTCGGCTGTTTTAAAATTATACTGCTTAGATAGCTCTGCATTTATTGCTAGTTTGAAGTTATAATTAGAAATTAAAAGATGTTCAAGATTTGCAGATTTGATAGGTGATTTCCTTGCCTCCTCTATAAGCAAATTAGAATATTGCTTCTCTTTTAAAACCACCAACAAACTTTTTGCAATTAAATCAAGCGATTTACTTATTTGAATGTCCTTACCATCGAAACCGACTGATAGCAGGTCATCTACATTCTGATTATTACTGCGAAAATTATTATGCCCGAATTGGTAATCAGAACTAATTGGATTGTTATTCTGAATATCCTCCTTACCGCAGGATACAATTAGAATTGATAAAAAATTAATTGAGCTAAAGTAAGTCAATTTAAATGGAATTATTTTTTTCATTTTTTTTGAAATTTGAAGGTTAAATTAATAAATAAAACAATAAAACTGTCAGGATACACTTTCAATTACTAAAATGTCATTCTAAGAGCTGTCCATGAGAACAGTCTTTTGTGTCCGTAGTGGTATGTAGTATCTCGAAAGCATATCCGATAACGTTTTGCAGCTACCTGAAGGGCGGGACTTTTACCACAAAACTTCATTCGGAGAACTGAACTTTCGGCTCGCACAAATGTGTTTACGTAGCACGAAACCCCGCCTTTTGGGTAGGTGCTGTTTTCGGTTCGGCTTTCTTGTCTTACGTTCATCTTCCTTTCTTTTTTGAAGTAGTAATAATTGCTATTCCACCTGCTCTGTAAGACCCATAAGGCAATGAATTTATAAATTGTCCAAATGATTGTCGTAAATTCAACAATGCTTCAAGTTTCTCTGTCAGTTCGTGAAATCTTTTTGCTTCTTCAACTTTGTCCTTGAAAATTGAAGGTGTCCAATAGTCTTTAAATGAGTAGCTGTTTTTAGTAGAATGTTCAATGAAATATGTAATACCGTCCAACCCGTCAGTCCAATACTTAATGCTGTCTTGTGGTGGTATTTCAAGAATAGATTTCTCAATAAATAGTTCGTAAACCTGTCTTGCCGTCTTTGTTTCTAATGGCTTGCTGTCACTAAAATATTTATCTTCCTTTTTCTTATTTCTTTTATGAGCGTCTGGGTCGTAACTTGTCGTGAAGTTCGTAAGTGTCCCCGAAAAAGTGAGGAAGTTAGTTGTCCAAATGTCAATTGCTTGTGTCTCTGAAGCAAATCTGAAATGCAATGTGTCAGTTGTTTTGGTCAGGTTTTTTAGTCCTGCTTTTTCAAATTTTTCTTGTTGCCATTTGAACCAAAGAGTAGTGTCACCATTTCCGTATGTCGGCACATAAAAACTTTTCTCTTGTCCGAAACAAAGTTGTCCGAAAGTTAGAAAAGTCAATATGTAGATTATTTGTTTCATTGTCGTCTTTTAAGCTGACCGGTAACGTTTCGAAGCTTTGCGAAGTGGCGGCATTCGAAGCGAAATAGTGCATGGTTGCAAAAATTTTTATTTGAAAATAAAAGTTTTAAGCTTACGATTCACTAAGCCATTTTGCAAAGCTTTTGTTATAACCTGTGGTTCTGTCTGTTCACTCGATGAAAACCTTTTTATTATAACGTTTTCCTTCATTCAACAGTGTCACTAAATACATGCCTGCAGGATTATTACCCATATTAATTAATTCATTTTTGCTATGCAAAAGTTTTCTTACAACTTCTTGTCCTTTCAAATCACAAATGATTACTTCTGTATTTTTAAAAGTTTCGGTAAGGATATAAATATCCCTACCGAAACTATAAACTGTAGCTTCAATTGTATTTTCAATACTATTAATACCAATATAATGCACAGTGTCTCCTGCAACAATTGGGTTATCAGGTTCCGACTCGTATGCATAATCTTTAATAACTAAAGTGCGGCCTTCCTCTTTTACATCACAACGGATCCAGCCGTAATGCGAATTTTCTTCATTGTCTATAAAGCGAACTCCAATATAATGGTCTAATACTTCAGGAAACCAATATCCCACACCATCATTTGCATAAGGACCAAGCAAGGTATTTACTGCCATTATTAAACCCTGAAATTCTAACGCAGAATCAATTATACCATCTTGATTTAAAGCGTATGCTAAAAACCATTGAAATGTCCCTGATGAATATGTGCTAAACGTTGTATTTATGCCTGCCAAACTATTGCTGTTAAGTGCAAAGGCATCAATTTCAGCTCTATAATTAAACGGAATATAATAGATACTGCCCGAAGTCCAATACCCGCCGTATGTATTAAATATATTTAAAAAATATATATCATAACTAGCATCGTTATTTATATCTAGGTAATAATTATCATCATCATTAGCCAATATTACATCAGGTTCAATATCGGTATAAACTACTTCCGAAGCTGCCTCACCCGACCTAATTATAAGGAACACACAAGACAATTTAGAGTATTGCAGTAAATATTTTGTGGCATTGCCAGACAGCTTGGATTTTTTCATAGTTTAATTTTTAATTAACATTTCTGTTTTATTGAAGCCTGGTGATGTTCTAAAATTGACAGCGTAACAACCTTTAGCAAGATTGGATATATTCACTCGTTGCAAATCAGTCACAATTAGAAACTCGCACAGTGTTCCATCTAATGCATAAATACTAACATGTATTTCTTCATTTAATGCAATCTGATTATTTGTATTAATTGTAAAATAATCTGATGTTGGGTTTGGATACATTAAAATATTGTCATCATTGTTAGCTTTTGAAATGCGTTCATAAAAAGGTAAAATAGGCAACTTGATATAACCGAAGGAATAACCTGGAACTGTAATACAATTTGATGAAAGCACTACGGGACCGCATCCATCGGGCAGGGCATCAATAACACTGATGTCAGTCAAATCAATCGGATACGAAACAAATGAAAGAGGTGCTGTCCAGTCACAAGCGTCCGGTAAACCGGGATTACTGTAGCAGGTATTAAACCTATAATCATATAAGGGACATCTTCCTGCGGTGGAATATGGAAACTCCGCATCAAGGCCTTTAATAAATGGTGTACCAAATTCAACTCCTAATGAATCAATGTAAAAACCGAGCAGTCCTGCAGGATCTATTTTAAAATTAAGATCATTTCCCCATGCGTTGGAGTAAAATATATACAGGTTTTCTTTTTCAGGATCAATAAAAACTGTAGGCTGTAAATTATTTTCAATACCAGGAGAGGGCTTTGGCATTTTAAAAGTGCATTTCAATAATTGCAAATTATTTTTGTAAATCACACTAATCAATTCAGTTGCAAAACAGGGCGTATGTTTTACATAATAATGTCTTATTAAACCATCAGATTCGGTTAAACCAACAGGTATTTCATCTTCATCAAAAAGAGCAGCATCACAAAGTTTGGATTCGGACATCCAATCCTCAGGATTGTTGTAGTAATATACCAGTTCTTCATCCTGGCAGAAATTTACTAATTCTGTATTGCCGCCACCTCCAAAACTATGAAAGGTCGCAATAGGCATAAATGGGCTCCAAAAATCGTTATCATAATTAATTTTAATGTTTTTTAAATTGAAATCGAATACAAATTGCCCTTGAAGAAAAGTATTTTCAAAAGAGGTCATCCTATAAACATCATCAACTCCACCAATATTGGGATAAACACCTGCATCTTTAAAATTCCATTCCGTCATCCATATTTCTTTTCCACCATAATCTCCGTCCACTGCGAACCCCAAATCTTGACCCCATCTGTATAATGATTCTTCGTAACCTGTTTTAAAAAGCGTTAGGAATTTATTTGTCATGAAATCAAATGCAGGTTTTAATCCTTCATCGTATTCCTCAAAATTCCAAATTCCCCCGGCTAGCCCGTCACAATTATAAAGTGGGTCTAAAAGTCCCGCTGTAGTTGCGTCTCCCGCAATTTCATTCTGAAAATTATCTTTACCATAATAGGGATGAATAATAACAGCATCAAAGGCAGGGACACTGATTGGACTTCCCGAAACCG
>CAZXBG010000178.1:0-6668 GCA_964638865.1 uncultured Chitinophagales bacterium
CTCATTACTCATTACTCATTACTCATTTCTCATTACTCATTACTCATTACTCATTTCTCATTACTCATTACTCATTACTCATTACTCATTACTCAATCCTCATTCAACTTCAACACTGCTAAAAAAGCCTCTTGAGGCACTTCCACTGTTCCTATCTGCCGCATGCGTTTTTTCCCTTTCTTTTGTTTTTCCAATAATTTTCGTTTTCTAGAAATATCACCACCATAACATTTTGCGGTAACATCTTTACGCATTGCACTTATTGTTTCTCTCGCAATAATTTTTGCTCCAATGGCTGCTTGTATTGCAATTACGAATTGTTGTTTAGGTAACAGTTCTTTTAATTTTGCACATAACCTGCTTCCGAATTCATAAGCCTTATCGCGGTGTATTAAAGCAGAAAATGCATCCACATTTTCACCGTTTAATTTAATATCCAGTTTTATAAGGTCACCTTCGCGGTAGTCAATTAATTCATAATCGAAACTGGCATAACCGCGTGAGATAGATTTTAATTTATCGTAAAAATCAAATACAATTTCGGTTAAAGGCATCTCCCAAATTAATTCAACACGTGTTGTGGTAAGATATATTTGGTTTAATAAAATACCTCTTTTGTCCATACATAATTTCATAATAGTACCGATATAATCCGGAGCAGTAATTACTTGTGCTCTGATGTATGGTTCTTCAATATGATCGATATATGCAGGATCCGGAAGATCAGTTGGATTGTGTACCACAATTTTTTTTCCGCCCGTGGTAAAACAATCAAACGATACGTTAGGAACGGTGATGATAACATTCTGATCAAATTCACGTTCCAGTCTTTCCGTAATAATTTCGAGATGTAATAAACCTAAAAATCCGCAACGAAAACCAAATCCTAATGCAACAGAACTCTCCGGTTCAAAAACAAGGGAGGCATCATTTAATTGTAATTTTTCAATTGAATCCCGTAAACCTTCATAATCATCATTGTCTATCGGATAAACTCCTGCAAATACCATCGGTTTCACATCTTTAAATCCCTCCACAATATTGCTACAAGGATTATTTTTTAATGTGATAGTATCTCCAACCTTGATCTCTTTAGCCTCTTTAATACCCGTAATAATATATCCAACATCACCGGCTTTAACTGCATCTCTCGGTTCATACAATAAACGAAGAATACCTACTTCATTTGCTTCGTAATCATTTTCTGTATTTACAAATTTTACCCGGTCTCCTTTTTTTAATGTACCCTGAAATATTCTATAATATGCCACTACTCCACGGTATGAATTAAAAACGGAATCAAAAATTAAGGCCTGAAGAGGAGCTGTTTCGCTGCCCTTTGGCGCCGGAACCCTATGAATAATAGCATCCAGAATCTTTTCTATTCCCAATCCTGTTTTCCCACTGGCTTCCAAAATACTTTCACGACTGCACCCGATGAGATCAACCACCTGATCCTTAACTTCCTCTATCATTGCACCATCCATATCAATTTTATTGATAATAGGAATTATTTCCAGATTGTGTTCGATTGCGAGATAGAGATTTGAGATGGTTTGAGCCTGAATTCCCTGCGTTGCATCAACCAACAAAAGTGCACCTTCGCAGGCCGCAATACTTCTGGAAACCTCATAACTGAAATCCACGTGTCCGGGAGTGTCAATGAGATTCAAAACATATTCTTTACCCTCATATTCGAAATCCATTTGTATAGCGTGGCTCTTAATCGTGATTCCTCTTTCACGTTCAATATCCATATCATCCAACACCTGCGCCTTGGAATCTCTTTCAGAAACAGTATGTGTAACCTCTAAAAGCCTGTCGGCTAATGTGCTTTTCCCGTGATCAATATGTGCTATTATGCAAAAATTTCGTATATTCTCCATCTTTCCTGACTTACCTTTTTCAATCAGCTGCAAAGGTAATTAAAAGAGAGGCGTTCGTATAACCTTGAAATTAATAGGTTCCTATTAAATTAATATTTACAATTAAAGGGCAGATAAAAGGCAGATCGGGGCATTTCAAATAAATATTAGTTTCTATATTTGCGGCACTTAACGGCTTAAATTTTTACATAAACAGACCTAATATGACGCATAATTATCAATCCGCCTCCATGCCTAAAAGATTCATCGCCTATCTGATCGATTCACTTTTAATTGTTGGTGTTGTGTCTGCTTTTTTGTTTGTGCGTATGGGAAAAACCAATTCAGATGCTTTTATCGATGAAGGAAAACCCGGTTTGACCGATAAATACCCGTTTATAGCCACCGCTGAAGCTATTGTTTTTGACCCTCAGCGCATAGTTTACGTTGAAAGTTTTTTGAAGAATTATTCCGTGGATGCTTTGATAGGACTGCTTTTGTTGCCTATGCTTTATTTTGTTTTTTTTGAAGGAATATGGGGTGGAACCATAGGCAAGCTATTATTAGGCATACGCGTTAGAAGAAAAGATGGGGGGAAAATCAATTTTGGGATTTCCTTTATACGTTTTTTAGGAAAAATAGTTTCCACAATACCATTTGTTTTGGGATTTGTTTTAGCGCTTTTTGATAAAAAACACCAAGCCCTGCACGACAAAATAGCTAATACACTGGTATTGAAAAAGGGTACCGGAATTTAAAGGCTTCCTGAATTATCAATTATTTGCTCACTTTTTATAGTCTTTGTTGTTTTCATAAGAATTGTTAATTTTGGGCTAATATTCGTTCTGACAGGGTTATATTTTATTTTTTGAGATATTTAATAAGTTTAAACACACACAATTTGACTATTATAAATCCTTATGCAACAATCTCCAGGAGGTTTATTGCACTCATTGCTGATACCTTGATATTGGCAATTGTAATCATTCCATTTTTATTTATCAGCATGGGTAAAAGCCCTGAATCATTTAATGAATCAGGTGATGAGGGAAGGCCTAGTCTGATGGATAAATATCAATTTTTTGCCTATTTTGAACCCATTGCTCTTGATAACCATCGCGACATTTACATCAAAAATTTTGTAAATCGTTTTCGAATGGAAGCCCTTGTAGGTTTTTTGTTGATACCTATGCTTTATTTTGTTTTTTTTGAAGGATTGTGGGGAGGTACCATTGGCAAATTATTTACCGGTATAAGAGTGCGCAGAAAAGATGGAGGTAAAATAAATTTTGTAAATGCATTTATACGGTTTATTGGAAAAATATTTTCTACTATGATATTTATGCTTGGGTATATTTTAGCATTATTTGACAAAAAGCGGCAAACATTGCATGATAAGATCGCAAATACGGTAGTTTTAAATAAAGGTGCTTCTGATAATTGAAGGTATAAATAAACTAAACTGAAAAGAACTGCTTTTGATAAAAAAGCAGTTCTTTTTTTATTATTCAAATGTTAATTCAATAACTCACCACTTCAACCTCACCTGCAATTTAAAATCACTTCGTGTAGATCCCGGAAATGTATTATCGCCACTTCCAATTTCATCATTTTCAGAGTACCAGGTATTGCTCGCCCTTGCCCAGATATCCATCCATTTTGTAGGAGAATAGGTTAATAATAAATAAGTTCTTGTTCCATGACCTGCTAAGCCTATTATAGAATAAGCGTAAAGCACTTCAGTTTCGTAAGTATAAATTCTTGTATCATAACTATCGGTATTAAAAATGGCAAATCGCGTTGCAAAACCAAATGGACTGCTAAGCGGATGGTAATTAAAATCCTGAAATGCGAGGTATCCTTTTTCCGGTAAACCTAATTGTTCGTTGTAAAAACTCACTTCTATTCTCGATTTTAATGTTAGTGATTTACTTACATCATAATCGGCATGCCAGCGCAGTGTAGCTTTTTCTAATTGGGTTATTTCATTTAAAACAAGGTTGTCTTCAAGTAGGTCGGTAGAAATATTTCTATCGCTTACTTCTCTTTTAAAACGCAAATAGGTTTCAAATGCTCTGGAAGGTTGCCAGGTAATTTGTGTTAATACATCAGTGCCATAAGAGGGCGCATCAGTTCTGAATTCAAGCCATTGGTGTTTATATAAATCAATATAGCCACTAAATTTCCAACCTCTTACTGGTTTTATTTCTGTTCCGAAATAAGTGCCTCTTTCATTTTGCGGCGTAGGTCCGTCGGAGAATGTTTCGGCATAAAGTGTTTGATATTCCGGAGAAAAATAACGGTGTACTATTGCAATATCTATTTTCGGGTCAATTGGCATAATTAATCCGGTTAATGTTGCACCTTTTAAATTATCGCTTACCGCCGCCTCTCCGAATAATAAAATATTCCTCCACAAAAAATTATAATGAACGCTGCTGTTTAATAAATTAGTTCCGGTAAAATCATATACATTATATAGGTCAGGTGTTTTTATTAAAGGCGTAGAAAGATGAAAATACACAGCTGATATCCCAACATTAAATTGACCTTTATAATAAGTTGCGTCAAATCCTGCTACAGTTTCCTTTATGGCGTTTTTATTTTCCAATTCGTTTTCAGTTCTGTGTAATCCGCTGTCGTCGATATTAGAAATTTGCAAAACCTCTTCATCTGTTGTATCGATCAACGATACATTTGCATCTAAATTTTTATAGGATGCAAAGGCAGTTACATACACATTTTTAAATGCATAAGTAGCTCCCGCGCCTCGCATAAATCTATTTTCATTAGTAGAAGTATAGGCATCGAGCACAGGGCCCGCTCTTCTTACGGCTACAGGATAAACACTTTTTCCGAAACCAAATCCGCTCCACATAATTAATCCCTGACCCATGCGCAATTCATAGTCGCCCAAAGCAAGGGCTTTTAATTTTCCGGAACCTTTTTTAAAAAAATGTGCGGAATAATAATCAAAACCCTGAGGTTGTGAAGGACCGAAAATTGCTTCACCTGCGTCTTTTTCTGCAGTGATACCGTAACTTAATTTATTGTTGTAATTGTATCTGAGTCTGGTATAAATTCGGGAATTATTTCCATAATAGGAAGCGGCGCCCAAACTGTCTTCTACATAACCATCCTGTAATTCAATATATCGGCCAACCCTAAAAAAGTATTGATAATCTCCCAGATATAATTGTTTAAAAAATGGTTCCGCAGGTTTATTGGAGCCGCTAAAGGAAATAAATGGTTTTAACCGATTGATATCCTCTATATAAAAAGAAGCAATTGTTTGTAATTCGTAAATATTCACTATTTGGCCATAAGCCTCAATATGTCGCAATAGGTCGCGGATTTGTAATTCGGTAAATAAAGTGGTGTTGCGCAATTCCGTACCTGTTGCTTTATTTATATTTATGGGATTTCTCAATAAGGCATTCAGGTTTTCCTGGTAGGTATCGATAGAAATGTCTGTATTATCAATTTTTTCTGCAGCATCTTCCAGAATATCTCCTTCTAATAATCTTCCCTCTCCGTTATTTTCCTGTGCAAATAAAATGGTGTTAGTTAAAAGAAATAAAACAGAAAATAAAAGGGTAAAAATATTGTTTGCGCGAAACCTTCTAAAAAAAAGAGGTTTAATTTTTATTGATTTTATATCGGTGTTTTTGTGCAGCATGGATCAAAATTTATAACTCAATCCGAAACCGGGCGTTAATCCAAGTTGTTGATGAAATTGAGCACTGAGATCTAGTTTTAATTCCTTGATCTTAACACCTAATCCAGTGGTGAACATGGAAGGATTGGAAATATATCCTCCTCTTAAATAAAGTTGTTCAGCAATATGATATTCAATTCCACCTTTTGCTCTTAGGTCATCCTGAATGGTTTGTTCAGCTTCCAGGCAAATGAATATTTTTATGGAAGGCTGATAAGCAATTCCAACATTTATAATTGCTGGTAATTCCTCTTCATAAACCAATCCGGTTTTTGCGCGTATGGGATTAAACGCCTTTGCTCCTATAGTGAGGTTTTTAGTGGGTTTATATAAAATACCGATATCGAAAGTAAATGCCGAACCGCTTCCAACTTCTATGGTCTTGGTTCCAACATAATCCAATTGTAACCCAAGAGAAACATTTTCTGCAAGTTTTCTTGCGTAACCGATTCCGATTTGTGTTTGATTAAAGGTATTATCGCCAAAATAATTTATGCTGGCGCCAAATACACCTTGTTTTTTAAATGGTAAAGAAAATACGCCGTGGTGGGCAGCAATTCCGCCTTCCACCAGAAAGTAGTTTTGGGTACTTAAACCGGCAGTAATGCCTTCCACAAAAGCAAGTGCAGCAGGATTGTTTTGAGCACTATAAACATCCTGTAGGGTTACGGAAGCATTGCCCATTGAATTAGCCCTGCTACCTGCGTCACTATAACCGGTTTGAGCGGTTGCAGTCAATTGAACCAGGCATAGTATCCACAGCAGAATTTGTATGCGTTTCATGTGGGTAAAGATAGTTTAATTTAGTTATCTGACTACATCGCGTAGATTAACAAATATAGGTTTTTTTGTTCCTATTCGATTGCTTTAAATGGAGATGTTGATTTGGTTTAAGCGGGCAACATTTTATGATAGCTCAGCACCAATATATTGATATATAATTAAATCAATTTTAATATTAGTTTTTTATAGGATTTCCCACGCAGAGGATGCAAAGGCAGTGTCATCACGCCAATTAAATAAATATACAGTGAGACGCTGCCGATCCCATTTCAGCAGCGTTTCACCATTCTGCTCGAATTGGA
>CAZXBG010000179.1:0-6642 GCA_964638865.1 uncultured Chitinophagales bacterium
CTTTAAAGTAGAAATTCCACCATCCACATGCATAATCTGTCCGGTAATCCAACTAGCTTTAGTGGAAATTAAAAACTCTACCATATTAACGATGTCGTCAGTTGTTCCAATTCTTTTTAAAGGGTGTCGTTGTGCATTTGCTTCCCTTTTCTGCTCGCTATTAACCAAAGAAGCAGCCAAAGGAGTATCGGTTAGCGAAGGCGCTATACAATTTACTCTTATTTTTGGAGCATACTCCGCAGCTAACGCTTTTGTTAATCCCTCAATGGCACCTTTAGATGCAGATACCTGTGAATGAAAGGGTAACCCAATTTGAGCTGCAACACTAGAAAATAATATAATGGAGGCATTCTCGCTGTTTTTTAATTTTGAGGCAACAGCTTGTATTATTTTTATTGCTCCTACCACCTGTAAGTTATAGTCATTTGTAAAATCTATTGGTTTAATTCTTTCAAATGGTCTAAGGTTGATGCTGCCAGGGCAATAGATAACACCTGCTAAAGTTTCCGGTAAAAAGTCGAGTGAAATATTTTCCTCCAAAACGTTTAAATGATAATATTTAATAAACGGATGTTCCGGAATAATTTCATTCTTATTAAATGTTCCAAATACCTGATAACCGGTATTAGCCAATTGGAGGGCTAGTAATTTACCGATTCCTGAAGAAGCACCAATTATTAAATAGTTTACCATATACTGTCAATTATATCATTTCAATACTTGCAACAATTTAAAAGTTAAATTGTTGCAATCTGTTTGTTTTATTAAACTTGCTCATGAGGGCAGGGTGTGAAAAAACAACCTCCTCCTTCTCACACTTCAATGTTTACAAACTTTTGAATGGATTCAGTGGATTGAATGATACAGAATGCGTTTTGTGTATTTGTACACTTATATGCTGTATACAACCTTTTTGTCAATCCTTTACGCCCAATAAAAAAGTAAAAGGAATATATAATCTCTTACCCCAAGACTTTTCGGTATGGTCAGCACCAATAAATTCTATTGTTGTCCAGTTTTTTGAAGTATAGCCTTTTGATTTCATAATCTTGTTAACCTTTTTTTGTATTGGCTTATATAATGTATCTAAAGTTTGATTCCCATAATCAAAATAAATTTTATGATTTTTTGGGTCAGGTAAATTTTCTTTTAAATAAGTCATAATAGCATTTGGAATAGGGTTGTCTTTAATTGCAAAAATACCAGGCCAATGCGTGGATAAACAAGCCGTTCCTCCAAAAACATTTGGATATTCACAAATTGCATAGAGTGAAATTAAGCCTCCATAACTCGAACCGCCAACAAACGTATTTTTGGTGTCCCCAAATACGCTATAAGTACTGTCAATAAATGGTTTTAATTCTTGCACTAAAAACTTCAAATAATTATCAGATTGCACTTTACCAACTAAAAGTTGTCGATCTCCAACATGTGCTGTATAATATGCATCTTGCTGATCGGGGGTTAATAGCTCAAATGCCTTTTGAGGAAAATAATCAACTTGCCTGGTTGCTTCACTATTCCAAATGCCGACTACAATACATTCTTTAATTTTCTGCTGTTTTATGAGTGATGACATTGTTTCATCCACTCCCCATTCCTGATTATTCCACATTATTGAAGAGTCAAATAATGCTTTTCCATCTTGCATATATAAAACCGGATACTTAGTTTTATTATCATAATTAGGAGGTAACCAAACGTCTATATTACGACCAGCAACAAACTTTGATGGGAAATTTGAATATTGTTGGATCGTGCCGCTTGATACTTTTGGTATTTGGCCAAAACAAATATTCGTTACTATTGAGAATAGAAAACTATAAAAGAAAGTTAGTTTAGCCATGTCTGTTAAATTTAGGTATTGTCAGTAAGGTTATATAACTGACAGAGTGTGAAAAATTAACTCCTCACCACACACTCCAGTGTTAAAAAGCGTATAAAAATAACAAAATAATTATAATTGAAGGAGTGCATTTATTTCATACAGAAATTATTGCTAAAATTTTTTATAAAGATTTATAAATCAATATAGTACTTTTAGGCTATTTTCAAAAAGCTGTTGCTTTCTTTTTTAATGCCATTAACATTTTTAGTTTGTTTTTTTACTATTTCGCCTCCTTACCTTGGGGCTTAGGGTTGCAGGTAAAAATTACCGGCAGCTTGGAAATATGCCTTCAAGCCGGAACAAAGATATTAGAGGTAAAGTGATTTGCCAAAACTAAAACCAGCAATTACCTCTGCTTTTGTCAGTATTTTATATTTCAAAATTTGTTCAATCTTCCACTCCAAAAATTAAGGATCTTAAATCGGGTGTTGATACAGCTATCACAACTATCAGAAGAAATTATTTTATAACCACAAAAATATTAGTGTATTTTTGCCCTATTAATCTCAAATAAATATGAATAAAGAAAAATTTCATATCAAACTTTCAACCTATCGCTACGAGTTTTTGTTAGCAGCTTTGTTGTTATTAATATTTGATAAAATATTTTTTCCGGATAACAATGTTTATCTTAAATATATTTGGCCCTTCAATATGATTATAATATCAGTTGCTTGTTTCGGAATATTTAATGGGAAAAGGAGAAGGATTATTTTACTAAGAAACATACTAAGTAGTATCGCAATTTCAATGCCTTTTTTATTTCTGGTTTATGGAAATTATTTTTGGTTTCAACAGGTACTCACTGTTTTTTTTACCATTTATTACTGTTTCATTTTTGCAGAAGTAATGCGGCAAATTATTTCGTCAAAAGAAGTGAGGCTTAATGTGGTAATAGGTTCATTTTGTGGATATTTACTTCTGTGTATGATAACCGTTTTTGCTTATTTATTGGTAGAATTGTATCATCCAAATTCCTTTCATGGACTGTCAGAAATTGTAACACTAAAATACAATGAGATAGTATATTTTAGTTTCATAACCATAACCAGTATAGGTTTTGGAGACATGTATCCCATTACAGAAATGAGTAGATTGGTGACTGCGTTTTTCGGAATGGTTGGACAATTTTATATGGTAGCCTTAGTTGGCATTATTATTTCTAAATTTTCCTCCAAATAATTTAGCAATAATTATCAAGAAAATTAAATCCGGATAACGATAAATTTGCACCGGAGGATAAATATGTTATATACCATAAAAGTTTTTTATTATAAGGGAATAATTGCAAATACAAACCGGCATCAAATTGTATTTTCAGTTTTGGAGTAGGTAATAGTGTTGGATAATGTTGACTGGGTGATAGCGGTCTTTCTGTAACATATAGAATTAAAGTAGGTGGGTTTTATTATTGCTGTCTAAAAGCTGCAGGTCATCCGGCATTTACTACGAAGCCGTTTTCAAAAAATAAAATCAGGTTTAAAATCTTTTCTTCGATTGAAAAAGCAATATGGTAAAAAATAAATATTATCCCCCTGCAATAATTGATGCCATAAATGATATCAAAAGTTTGCAAACATCACCTATTAATATTTTTTTTAGACCTAGCTTCCGAAACTTCTTTCGACTCAGGATTAAATCGCAACTCCGCGAAAAGCGAAGCGGCCGTTAATCAGTATATGTTATGCGAAGCCAAACATTCTGTCAATGGTTTAGGTGTCCAGATTTCCAGCAACATAATTATAAACTTGATGATGATGATATGTTCATATCAGCAAACTCCCATGCTTTGTCAAATCTGATTTTTACTTTTTCTGCTTCTGCATTTTTACCCTGCTTCAACAAAGAAGAATACAAACCTATTAATGCCCATCCGTTTTCACGAAATGTTTTTAAGTCCTCGAGGTAAATTTTTTCTGCCTCAGAATATTTTCCTGCACCAATTAAAACTGCTCCCAGATGATGACGGACAGAGAAAAACCAGTCAGGCGGTTCATCGTAATTCAATTTGTCTTCAAGCGCAACTGCTTCATATAATAATGTAATTGCTTGAGCATACTGCTTTTTTTGCTGATAGATTTCTGCTGACAGAACTTTTATTGCAATCTGCATCAACTCATAGGATGTATTAATATCCCAAATTGTAAGTGTTTTGAGAATAGAATCTTCCGATAGTTTTTTAAGCAAAGAAAGTTCTTTCTCTGCATTTGATAAATTTTTTTCCCCAAGATAAGCCATTCCTCTTGCATAGTGTAAAACGGCACGGGGATAAATTAAATTCTCCTCGGGCATCGGAATAGACAAAATTGTATCCCACATTGCAAATTTGATTGCAACATAATATGGTATTGTATAATAATGCTGAAGTGTTCCCCAACCGGGCTCCGTCATAATATCTTCGGCAGTATTTATCTGCACTTTTTTCGCTGCCATCCAGGCAAGTTTCGAATTTCCTTCCAGTGTGGCAGTGGCAGATAGAAAATGATAGTTGTGAGGGTAGTAGGACAGCGGATAAGCACCTTGTGCATGACAAGCAGTTATGTAATTACTGTCCACTTTTACTGCTTCCAAATTTGCAAGTGTGCCGAGATGATAATCACCGGTATTGATGTAAATATGAGAGGGCATGTGAACTAAATGCCCTGCACCGGGGACAAGCGTTGCCAATAATTTTGCACTTGCTAATCCCTTTTCAGGATTTGCAGATGCTTCCACCGCATGAATGTAGAAATGATGAGCACCCGGATGTGTAGGATTTATTTTTATCAGGTGTTCCAGTACAGCAAGCAATTCCGGTGTCCATGGTTTTGGTTTCTTTGTTTCCTTTTCATACAAATCCCAGGGATGTAAGTCCATCATCGATTCGGCATAAATTGCACCTATGTCTGGGTCAGAAGAAAATTTATCATACACTTTTTTCATTGCGTTGCTGTAGGCAATATCAAGAGGTTTGCGGTCGTCCGGTGGTTTTTCCGAATAGCGAAACGACAATGCCTTAATGAGTTCTTTTTCCTTTGCGGTGCAAGGGTCTGCAAGCGTAATTGCTTTTTGAATTGCATTATATGCTCTTTCAAAATTATCTTCCTCCATACCTGCATTATAATTAGGGCCTAATACATAAGCATATCCCCAAAAACACATGGCACAGGTAGAATCAATTCTTGTGGCTTCAAAAAATGAACGGGCTGCTTCGGCATGATTGAAAGCATAAGCGAGCATAATGCCCTGGTTGAAATACGCTTGCGCTTCCTTGTTTTTTGTAGTGATAGAGAAATTGATTCCATCAAGCCCTTTAAACTTTGGAGCTTTTGTACCGGAAGAATACCAATCCTTGTCAGAGGTTTTGGGTTTGCAGTGCGCTGCATATTTTTCGGAAGAAGAATCCTGCCCGTTTTTTAAATCATCGATGTCGGTTTGTTGGCCGGTTTGATTACAGCTTACAAAAAGCAAAATAATCAGCGTGATGTAAAATAAGTTTTTCATTTTATGGAGATTGTTGTTTTGCTTATTCAAAGATACAAATATTGAATTTTACACGGACGCCAATTGGTTTCTGATAACAGTTTTCTATTGCCTGCTATAGCAAAGTTAGATGCAGATTTCTTCGGCGAGAACAATTATAGAAAGAAACTTTAACCACTTGGTAAAACAAATGCATGCATTGCAAGTAGTATCGGTTGGTGGTAAGTTCGATCATTTTTAATAAGGTCTCTATTTTCACTATTTAATTATCAATAAGTTCAACTGCATTATTCATTTCAGCATTTAACCGGTTATAAATAACTTCAATTGTATCGATTATTTGGTAATTATTTGAGTTTTTGACATTAAAAGTTTAAAATATTTATTAAACAAATCAATATAATTACAACACAATTTTAAGTGCGCATTCCGGGCTTTAGTTTAATTTAAAAAATGAGTTATTGTTAACTTTATTTAAGTGCCTTTATTTCTGAAGTAAGAATAACCTATTTCTGTTTATTTTTAAATTACTGCTAAAATCAGAGGGCGATAAACCTAATTTCACTATCTCTAATCCCAATGTTAATAATCGTATAAAAATAACCAAATAATTATAATTGAAGGGTCCATTTATAACATATAGAAATTATAGCGATTATAAACCGTCATTAAATTGAGTTTTTGGGTTTGGAAGAAGGATTAGACTAAGATAGTGTTGTTCGTGTGATAACGACTTATGTGGAACATTTTGGTTTAAAAACAGATAGGTTTTGTTATTGGTGATTTAACCCGGAGGAGTAGCTGGCATTGGATAATACGATGTTTTTAAAATTCCATTTTAAATCGGTTTATCAGGAAACAATTTATGCAAATTACTGCCACTACAATTTTTAATAAAAGTTAGGTTAAAAAAATATTAGCAACTCATAAAACGCATTAAAATAAATTGTTTTAGATGTTTTTGAGCAGTTTTGGTTAGAATATAAATGGTGTTTAACGGTCACTGCTGTTATAAGTTGAGCGGTTTTATTATTGTTTTTCTGTGTTGTGTCTTCCCAAAGCTTGCGCAACATTGCCTATAAAATACGTTTTGGGTGTTGCTGTCGTCAGTTCATGCAGTCGCAGTTTAAATTTTTACTGAATGGAAGGCTTGTCTTATAGCGCGGTGCATACACTCCCGGGCGGGAATAATGCCAAGCTAATTTGCAGCAAAACACTTTCATTACTGAATTTAAAGGGGTCAAATTTATTTTCTGGGGAGCATCTGTCACTTCAATATCATCAATTATCCT
>CAZXBG010000180.1:0-6603 GCA_964638865.1 uncultured Chitinophagales bacterium
AGGGTGAGGTTTTGTACACGCAGAGTTCGCAGAGGTGCAGAGAACGCAGAGGTTTTATGATATGGTTTTGTTATATGGATGGGTTTTGGTGTATGGATGGGTTTTGGTGTATGGAGGGGTTTTGGTGTATGGTGTGGTTTTATTTCACGCAGAGGTGCAGAGAACGCAGAGGTTTTATGGTGGAGGTTATTGCAGGTAGATAGCGTAGAGCTATTTAATCAATATAGCCGCTGAGCGGCTATATTGATTAAATTTTTTTTTAAAATAAGTTATTTTCTCCACAAAAATATTTTCGCAGCTGCCTTAGCAAACGCTGCTGAAAACTACTTATTTCGCTCCAGCAGGTGCGCTCATGCCGGCCAACTCGCGGTCGATCCAATATAGGCCACGCGAATCATCCGGGCCTAATAAATTGATCTTTTCCAGTACCCCGCGGAATAACTTTTCTTCTTCATGTTGTTCGGCAACGTACCATTGAAGGAAGTTATAAGAGGAGTGGTCCTTTTCATGCATACATAAGTCAACTAATGCATTAATTGATTTAGTAACCTCAATTTCATGATCAAATACAGCTTCAAAAAGTTCTTTCAGCGATTTAAATTTGGTTGGAGGCTGTTTTATGGATGGTGCAAGTGCGTGTCCGCCTGCATCATTCACATAATTGAATATTTTCATCATGTGCATGCGTTCTTCATCGGCATGACCATATAAAAATACGGCAGCACCCTGTAATCCCTTGGCATCACACCAGGAGGCAGCGGAGAGATAATAATTGGAAGCGTAACCTTCCATTTCTATTTGGCGGTTTAATGCGGTTTCAACTTTTTTCGTAAGCATATCTGAATATTTTATTACAATGTTAAACAATACGCCTCATTAGTAGTTCGATTAACACGGAATTTATAATTAGTCTAAACTAGAGGCAGTAGCAACTTCTGTAGGGTCGTCGCTGTTTTGTTCGGTCTCTTGTCCGAATTTAGGGCAGTCACAGCCTTTTGTGCCGTCAAATAATCCACAGGAAGAAAATACAAGTGGTAATATTAATCCTAAGAGCAATAATGTTTTTCTGATTTTCATAGCTTTGCGGCACGAATTTAACCAATAATTTAGAATACCGCTTAAACGACAATAATTAAACCAATATTTTTTGAGCTCCTCCGAAAAGAAAAAAATTTTGATTGCCCCTCTCGACTGGGGCCTTGGACACGCCACGCGTTGTATACCTGTTGTTCGGGCTTGTTTAGCGCTGGGGAATGATGTAATAATTGCTTCTAGCGGGCGCTCACTTCAATTGCTGAAAAAAGAATTTCCACAGTTAATAGCCATTGATGTTCCTGCTTATGATATTCAATATCAGAAAAAAGGAAGCTTTATTATTAAAATAATAAGTCAGTTGGGGAAAGTTTTCAGGGGAATAAAAAGAGAGCATAAATTAACACAGCAAATAATTAAGGAACACAATATCGATCTCATCATCTCCGACAATCGGTATGGAATTTACAGCAAAAATATTTTCAGCATAATTATCAGCCATCAGATGATGGTAAAAATTCCGAAATTTAGAATTGCTGAACCCTTTGTGTATTTCTGGCTGCAATATCAGCATAGAAAATTTAATGCCGTTTGGATACCGGATGTAAAAAATGAACCTAATATTTCGGGAGATCTTTCGCATAAATATAAATTGCCCAAACACGCTCATTTTATTGGCGTTCTTACGCGTTTCCGCAAACCGGAAATTCAACCGAGAATAAAATACGATGTTCTCGCAATAATTTCCGGCCCTGAACCACAGCGTTCGATTTTTGAAGATCTGATTATTGAACAAGCTCAACATACCAATAAAAAATATGTAATTGTAAGTGGTATTTCAGAAAAAAATACGGATATCCAACTAACGGAAAATATCCGGATAATTTCTCATCTTCCGGGTGAAGAATTATTCCAATTAATACTTTGTTCCGAAACTATAATTTCGCGGGGAGGTTATAGTACTTTAATGGATCTTGCAGTATTAAATAAAAAATGCATTTTTGTTCCCACACCCGGACAAACAGAACAGGAATATCTTGTGGAGGAATTAGCTAAAAAGAATCTAATCATTGGTGTGGAACAAAGCAAATTTAATTTACAGGTAGCCTTAGATGCAGTGGAAAAAACGGAGGGATTTTATATTTGGGTGGATGTTCAAGAATTTGAGCAGATGTTGAGTAAAATTCTGGAAAAAATTTAATCCCCGGTTTTTATTCCATGATTTTATGTTTTGAGGATCAAAAATAAAAAAAAATTAATAGGTACAACGCAGTTGTATTTAAGCTACACAATATTCTTGATAGACTACTTTATAGAATTCTAATATTAATTTTTTCTGAACTTAATCTATGGTAAAATAAAAGTTAAAACAGTTAATATATTTATTATTGAGCCAGGTATATTCAAATCAACCCATAATATCACTTCTCAAAAAATCCAAAGTTCCACTGTTGATGACCCGGCAAGAATCACTCTTCCTTCACATTTTTTTCCAACACTTCAATTTCGGCTTTTTCTTTTTTTATATTTTGCCGTAGAAGGGCAAATAAACTCATATAAATATTTGCGATCCACACCATGGAAAATCCGCCTATTAAATAACCTCTCCAATCGTTTACCAATAATTTGAAATCAAATAAAATGATGATTAATATAACAACATAATGGCTAAAACAATATTCGCAGGTAAACAGAAAAAAGAATTTTCGCCAGAGAAGAGTTTTACACTCCTTACTTTTTCTTACACAAAATTCGTGCGGCTCTTTAAATAACTCTTCATGTGTTACGGTCCATGCAACACAAGCGGCAGGAATTGCCAATACAAATAGCCAGATTAATTGGATATAAAGTTGCATAAATAATTTTTACATTTCCAATACTAAAAGTATCGGGAAATCGAATTCCAAGTTACAACATTTAACTGTGAAAGAATTATGCCATAGAATAATATAGCCAATTCGGTTTTAAACAAATTTATTGAATGCATCGTACTAAACCCGATAAATTTTCTTCCAATCACCATCATCAACAATTGTTATGTAAATTTTATCCGTAACTGTGGAAAATACTTCACAATAACAAGGAAACAATACTACAGTGCTTGTATTATCTGTTATATAAAATATGACTAAATCATTCCATAATATCGTTCCTGTAAAATCTAAAAATGCCATGGCTGATGTCCGGGTAAAATGAACCCTAACGGCAACACAGAAAGTTGAGATAGTTTCATACTATAGTATTCTTATTTTTTGAACCGCTTTATAATCAGGATGAAACCAGGTTTACAAAACTCTATTTATTTCAATCTGGTATATTCCACTTCCGTGGCTTTTGCTTCTGTGCCATCGGGAAATACATTGTAAGCTGTTAACTTTATCGTATCATCATCAATAATATCAATTGCAGTTCTCCAACCCCAGGTTATTTCTTCTTCCGGAGTTATATAAGTATAATTTCCTTGCATGGAAAAATCATTCTCTCCTCTTTTCCCATCAGAAAACAATATTGCAGTTCCATTGTGATAACTATCCACCCATGCAGATTGAAATCTTTTCATATTAAGATCATAACCAAAAATGGCAACACCCTCCAAAGGTTTATCGCCAAAACTTCCTTTGTATTCATGCAAAATAAAACGACCGTCCAGAATCAATTTCATAGTGCCATTAACAGGCGATTCGTCCGCTACAGTTGTAGGTTCAAACCAGGTTTTTGCGATACCTTGCCATTCGCCTACCAATTTTTTTAATTGCGCATGTGGCCCTTCTATCTTGGAATTTTCAAATGATGTTTGCATAATTATTATTTTTATTAATGGTAATCAATCATATTTCATAGCCTCGTAACCTAATAATCTGCGCCACAAAGCAATTTGACCAATTATACTAGCTTCGCGGTAAATTACAAAGGTTATTAATTCATAATAACTCATTCTAAAATTTCCCATATCAATAATCGCTTCCAATTGTTCATCGGTTGTATTAATTAATAATTCACGCAATATCGGGCTAATAGTTTCCCAGTCCTTTTTATATTCTGCCAATTTCGGATAAATTGTTTCATCCTGTATTCCTTTGTAATTTTCAAATAAATCAGAACCCGCATGCTTTAATGCAGTTCCTGCCTGTTTTGCAGTATAATATCGCTGCTCTACCAATGAACCGGCCAACCATGCAATATGGTTAGCTTTTGTGCTCAATCTATTATGTGCATCTGCCTCGGATATTCCATCGATAGCTCGCAAAAAATAATTTGTCTGTATATCGTATAGTGCTACCAACGACTCCATTCTGGTACTTTTAGTTTCAATTTTCATCTTAATTAATAATTAATACTAAACATTATTTAATTACATTAATTCGAATTCGGTTGTTGAGTAAACATTTGATCAGAACGTTTTTGCATTTCTTCAAAACTCATATCCTCCACATGCGTGGTGATCATCCATTTATATCCATAAGGATCCATTATCTGTCCAACTCTGTCGCCATAAAACATATTATCAACCGGCATTACAACAGTTGCGCCCGCTTCTATCGCCTTCTGAAAAGCTGCGTCAACATCTACTACATATAAACCGAATGCCATCGAATTTCCGCCTATTGTAGTCGGACTTTTATTTCCCCATTCCAGATTTTCATCTGCCATCATTAATAACGCACCTTCAATTTCGATTTCCGCATGTGCAATAGTACCATCAGGCATTAATAACCGTCCCTTTTCAATTGCGCCAAATGCCTTTTTATAAAATTCAATTGCATCACTGCAACCTTTAATAGTGATATAGGCATTTAATGTATTTGCGCCGGGATAGATGTGAGATTTTTGCATAATTAAAAATTTAATTGTTAAAAATTTATATTTCGTTTTATAAATTATTATTACCTGAGTAAGTTGATATAAAAATAAGGAGAAATATGGAGAAATACGTATAAGTAGAAAAATGAAAAAAAGCCAGAGTATTTCCGTTTAAGAAAATCCTGGCTTTTGTATTATTTCAGTTAATCAGGCATTGAGGAGGGTTTCAATATCAAATTTTGTCATTTTCATAAATGCTGCCACAACCAGGGGTGCTTTATCAGGATCTGACATCAATTTTCCCAATATAGCAGGAACAATTTGCCATGACATGCCGTATTTATCATCTAACCATCCACACTGATTATAAATTCCTCCCTCTCCCAATTTCTCCCAATAATAATCAATTTCTTCTTGCGTTTCACATTCTAAAACAAAGGAAGTTGCAGGAGAAAATTTAAATTCAGGCCCGCCATTCAACGCCATGAATTTAAACCCGTTCAATTCGAAATTGATTACCATTGAATTTTCAGAAGTAATTTGAGATGTTTTAAAAATGGAACAATAATAATATGCCGCACTTTTGGCAGTTCCATTAAACCATAAACAAGGATAAATTGAATTTTTCATTTTTTAAAATTTTAATTTAAGTGATATTTAATAATTAAATCCATTATTAGTTAAGTTGGTTGGAATTAAATTTTATTTGCGTTGAGTATATCAAATCCGAATGCAGTTGGTTAGAAACACCAAACTTACGCTACAACAGGATTAATTCATATATGCAAATACTTCGACTTAACCTCGCTTCCAAAAAACCCTCCTGCATGTTGATCAAAATTTTCAGTGGAATCGGTTGTATAAAATTCAAGTTTGGAATTTTTGCTGCACAGCACTTCTATTTCGCGGTGGCGATTTAAATAATCTACAAGACCCTTCGCAACAATCTCACCCTGAGAAATGAGTTGAATATGCGGAGGCAAATATTTTTTGATTTTAGGCATTAATAATGGGTAATGCGTACATCCTAAAATAATGGTATCAATTTCATCAGAATGCCTGAGCAGATTATTAATATGTTGTAGTACAAAATAATCGGCAACATCATTCTTGTGTTCGTTATTTTCTATTAATGGCACCCACATCGGACAAGCTTCCTGATAAACGTGAACATCAGGAAAAAATTTATTTATTTCCATCACATAGGAACCGGATAATACAGTTCCTGTAGTTGCAAAAATTCCGATATGATTTGTTTTGGTGTATTCACCTGCAATTTCAGATGTTGGGCGAATTACGCCCAACACTCTTTTGTCAGGATCAATTAAAGGCAGATATTGTTGCTGAATTGTTCTCAGTGCTTTTGCACTCGCAGTATTGCATGCAAGAATTACCAATTTGCAACCCATATCGAATAAATGCTGCACACATTCCAGTGTATATTCATACACCGTCTCGAATGAACGATTCCCATATGGTGCACGGCCATTATCTCCCAAATAAATAAAATCGTATTCCGGTAACACTTTTACGAATTCTTTTAATACCGTTAATCCGCCGTAACCGGAATCGAAAACACCAATAGGAAATTTTGTTTGCATAATTTGTTACGAAGATAGGGAATGTTCTGAGTTCTGGGTTTTGAGTTTTGGGTTCTGTTCAAACACTGAAACTGACTCTTTATAAGAAAAAAACTATCATCCTTCAAAAATCAAACTCATTACTCATTATTCATTACTCATTACTCATTACTCATTACTCATTACTCAT
>CAZXBG010000181.1:0-6597 GCA_964638865.1 uncultured Chitinophagales bacterium
ATATTGAAAATGATTCTTTTGAAGTGCGTTGGCAAATGGATAGATCGGACTTATTTTACGGTCAAAATCTAATTCTTGATATTAAAACTAACCCAAATTATTCACCTTCTTCTGGAAGTATAGATTTAGGGAATAATCATAAGGACTGGCTATATACTAAGAAATTATATCGCTCCGATGAAGAATTAAAGAAATCCGTATTAAATTTAATACGGAACAAAATGAAAGAATAGGATTGTTTTCAGTGTTCATTTCATGTGACGAATCCCTTTATAAGTTTTTTTAAGAGTAGCAAAATCGTAAAAAAAATAATTCAATCCACAAAAATATTGCGTCAAGATATAATTTGCAAGGAACTACGGCATAAACACAAAGGCTTCCGCACGTGGGCTAACGATTTATTCCGTTCCTCCTTGCAAATTATATCTTGACGCAATCCACTAGTTACTTTCTTTTTATTTTTTTCTCTTTTTTATTTTTCTTTTGAATTTAACAGCTAAATAAATATCCATGTTAGCACGGATATTTAGTTGAAAATGACTTGTTTCGTTCCAACCAATTGATTATTGGAATAAATCGATAACAGATAGATACCTGAGATTACATTTTCTCTTGAAAATCCAAACCTTACTGCTGCATTTGAGTCTACTATTTGTTGACGGCTTAGTGACTGCTGAAGTATTTCTCTTCCTGTAATGTCAGTTATTAAAATTTTTATTGAGTTAAAATCATTAATCCCGGACACCTGTATTATTGCTTCATCAAAAACAGGATTAGGGTATATTAAAATATTTGATTCTGATGGGGTGATATCCATTATCCCAATATCAAGTGTATCGCACCCTGGAACTAAACATCCTAAACTATCAAACTTTATTACCCAGAAATTTTGATCCTCACTTGAGGCCTCACTGAAACCAGCACCAACTCCAATAAATCCACCATCTGGCGTTAAGGCAAGATCGTTAATTCTATCATTAAAAAAATCTGAAGTTGCGGTGTAATATCTTTCCCAATACGGAATACCTTCATTATTTACTTTGCTTATAATTCCAACATAGCGAGAACCAATATTAGATGCATAATAGCCCATAATAATAAAATCACCGTTCGGTAATTCTTTAGCTAATCCAGGATATAACTCTTGATGGGTTAACGTATCTATATCTATTTTGGATTCATATCTCCACTCCACTTCACCATTTTTGTCTGTTTTATAGACATAACTTTGAAAAGGAGGGCTTGGGAAATAAGCGCCAGGCCCGAATAATCCTTCATCTTGAGATTTTAATCCATAAAACAAGTAATCAGAATGGTAAGTATTAATGGACGTTACTAATCCAGCTGAATCTAATATTCTGTAATGATATCCAGGTGGTAAAAATGGATTATCTGAATTAATAACATATATAGTATCATTTGAGCCAATACTAAAATTTGTTGGATTCAATTCATTATTAGTTCCATAGCGTTTTACCCAAATCACATCACCATTACTGGTTAATTTGACAAAGTGAAACCCAAAAGCGTCATTTGAATCCCAACCTGAATATAAAAGATTTCCATTACTGAATTCTTTCACTTGGAGTCCATAAATATGGTCATCAAAATTGTATTTTTTTAAAAATATTGTGTCTCCTGTTGACGGATCTATTTTTAATAAATACATTTCCGATTCTATTAATGTCTGTCGTGGCCCACTAAATAAAATATTTCCATCTTGGGTGAATATCCCAGACTGATTTTCACAATAATAGCTCACTGCCGAATCACCCAATATATTTTGCCATACGACATTGCCCTCAAGATCTATTTTTGTGAATTTTAATTTTTCATCAAAATAATCCCCAACCTCATAACCCCAACCATTTCCAATTAAAACGTAGCCATCCTCTAAAACTATAATACTTTGCCCAACATCATCGCCTTCGCTAAAATCAATTGTTTTGTTAAAAGTAATTTGGCTATGCAAATTATTATAAGCGAGTACTATTATCAATGATAATAGTACTCGCTTTGTCAAATATTCATTTTTAATTTTCACTCTTTAACAATTTTGAATGAATCAACTTCTTTACCGAGACTTTTAATTTGGGCAATAAATAATCCGTTCGGGATTGAGTTAATATCAATTTTATTAATAACATTTTAATCCAAAACGTAAGAGAATAATAACGTACCGGTTAAATCATATATGAAAATTATACAGTCTTGCGAATTAAAATTTGTACAATCAACAAATATCTCACCGGTATTTGGATTGGGATAAACTTGTATTTTAGATTCATTAAGCATTGCAGATTTTCCTTCTATGATTTCTTCATCATTATCAAAAACTTCCTCGTAATCATTTCCGGTTAAAAAATAAATAATATTCTCTGCAGCTACGCCGCTTGGACTTTGCTTGCCTGCTAATGAAACTAATTGCTCAACTTCTACTTCAGTAAAATCTAAAATATCATTTCCATTCTTCGCGTTTGCAATTAATACCCTATAAAGGGCTTTAAAATCACTAGCGTTAATATTATCATTACTTACTTTTTCTACTTCGAGCTCTGCATTCAAGAAATCATTATCTAAAAGATAAATTTCAGTTGCAGTTTGATGCGAATGGTCTGTATTTTCCCCAGCTATTACTAAAAATGCTGAATCAATATTATTATCTAATACATAATAATTTACAGCGGTATATAAAATCCTTTCTCTTTCATCTTGTAAATAATTTAGATCCACGTTATAGGTGTTTTCCTCTTCTAGGTATTCTAATTCATATTCTTCACTGTTAATAAGTTCGATAAGCCCAGAAATAGCTTCATCCAGGTCATACACTTGATTCATTAGCTCGCCTCCTGTAATTTCATTAGTTTCTGCTAATTTAAACCCACTGCCACCAGACGGTAATTTTGATTCGCAAGCATAGTATCCATCAAGCGGACTTGAGTATCCACAATCTATTGGATCAACATAAGTGGTCGCCCCCGTTGTATAACAAGTTGGGGCATGTCCAGTATTTGAGAAGTGCTTGTATTGTAGAATGCCGAAACCATTATAGACTTTAATGTCACCTGTGGAATTATTACAATCATATGAAAATGTATTTCCGGATGGTGTAGTGACTTTTACGCTGCTTGGGAAATAGGTAGGAGAACAATAGCCTTGAGTCCCGAGACTCCCAGTATTTGTTACATAAATATTGTGTTTATCAATCTCACTATTAAAAGTGTTGCATTTTATTTGTAGGGCACTATTGTTATTTTGAACACGTATTCCAGCTTCTAAATCTTCGAAATAATTTCGGTATATTTCTGTTTGTGAATTAGAATTGTTAACTACGTAAATACCTCCATTGTAAGGTGAACTACCGTCATACGAACCATAAGTTGTAAAATTATTGTTCTCAATATGATAATTTTTGCTATCCTCTAAGTACATCCCATAGCAATTTAAGGATGATTGATCTTGAACTTCAAAGGTGTTATTCATTACTAAAGAATGATCAACATTTGAAAATAATATTCCTCGATAATTGTTTGTAAAAACTACATCTGAAACAACGATGTCACGTGGACGAGAGTTTGCATTTTCAGCATGGATTGCTCTAACTAATCGCTCAAAAGTAGTAATATGTTCATCACAAGGAATTGCTCCACCACATAAATCACTTGCAACAGTATAAGTTGCATCTATACTATAAATTCCTTCACCCGAATTGGTACATGCATTTCTCAAGTCTTTAAAAGTACATCCAATTATATCGACTCCGTCAATATCCCACATTGTGATATGAGCATTAAATGTTTCGGAGCAAGGATAATTATCATTTACTTCAAAGTTACACCTGTAAAATTCACTAATATTATCATCATCAGTTTGAGCGGGTGAGTAGTCATATTGCATAAACTCAGATGATCTTTTGCAATTAATAAAGTTTGCACCGTGGGCAACTATTATTCCACCTCTATATGCCGCATTACCAAAATCATCATATTTACTGGTTGTAATGGCATTTCTAGCATATTCAATAGTTGAACCATCCATAATATATACAACTCCATGATGTTGAGTCAAATGAGTAGGGTATGTATCCCCATAGATAGCACTTACTGATGGATGAGGGTAACTACTTCCCACACCCCAAACTTCAATGCCTTGCCATAGTTCACCACACATGTTCGTGATATATCCTTCATCGACGACTAGCTTAGCGCCATTTTCTACTATTATTTTTCCATCTGCAGGCATCCCTACTAAACATTTAATCACTAAGGTGGTAGTGAGTGTTATTCTTAAGTTTCCTTTTAAATAAACAGAGTAGTTCCACTCAACTGTATTTCCCGGGTCGTCAACAACCATTTCGGGATCAATGATTTCACAGTAATCATCAATTAATGCTAAATTTATGTTATGGTTATATCCCATTAACGACCAGTGAATCTTCTTTAACTGACATTCTGAACATGCTGATCTAGTTCCAGGCCAGTAATCCATTATATTATTTGATGTTCCTTTATCTGGGCAAGGATCTATTGAACCATCATTGTCACTACATTCGTCACATTGGGTATCGAAATTATGATTTAGTCCCAATGAATGACCAAGTTCATGTATTAGATTACGTTTTACTTTTTCGGGCCCATCACCTCCCGCTGTATATGCGTTATAAGGTGAAGTTTGATATAACCATGTCTTATAGCCCGTAGTTGCAGCACCAACAACGCCCGAGTAGTTGCCACCCCAGAAAATATTTAATGTATTATTCTTTATAATATCAGGCATTCCCACATTTGTGGTGACATATTTGTCCAACATGTCATCTGCTTTTGTTCCACAAAGTCCACAGCTCCAATCCCAATCTTCGTCATCCTGCCAAAAGAATATATTTTCTTCTTCTAACACAAATTGGACACGACTATCAGGTATATATGCAGAGGTTCCTGGAGAAACTGCATCAAGATCAGCATAAATATCATTTACATAATCAAAAATCTCATAAATTATTGACAAGTCTGAACTTGTAAAGTTTCCGGAGCCATCCTCTTTTTGCATCACATGAAGGGCTACTCTTACATATTTAATGGGGATATAATCTGAATTAATAGGAGAATAGTTTTCACGGTCGGCGCAATCAATAGCTAATGATGAACTATATGTATCATCCTCGCTATAGCAATCGTCTTGTGAAAAGAGGTTTAAGCTAGTAATCATAAAAAAAGTAAAATAAATGAGTTTTTCATAAGATAAGGATTTGTTGTGAATAAATATTGTTTGAATTTTTTAAAATTATAATGTATGATCCAGTAATTAAATTTGAGCAATTAAAAGAAATATCGTGAGTAATAATAAATGAATCAACAACTTCCTCACCAAGCAGATTTATTAAAGTCACCTCTATCGGTTCAAGTATGTTCATTAGGTGCACTATATGGTCATGAACATATATATTAATATTTATGGGTGTTGTTGATTGTAAATTCGTTATTTCCGGTATTAAAGAATCGCAAGCAATATCCGGATTAATTCTAATATCAATCTCAGAATCTTTATAACAGCGTAAGTTGGTTGGCGGAAAACTATCATCACCGCCATTATAAAGAAATAAGTAACACAAAGGTCCAATTTTTTCAACAACTTTATTTGAAAGGAAAAATAGATTTGATCCTAAATCATGATGAGTATGAATAGTCTTTAGTGATACTCCGTCATACAATTCAAATGTTACTGAGTCCACAGTAATTAGTGTTGAATCTCCTGATTCATAGAAAATATCATGGGCATACCAATCGTCACCACTAAAATCATAAAGCAGTAAAAATTTTTCCTCTAAATGAAAATATACTTTCTCATTATTCTCATACAAATAATAATAATTGTTTTCTGGATCAAGAAGTCCCTCGGAATCTATGTAGCTAAATTTTAATTTCCGACAAATTTTATCCGAAATTAACGTATCTGATATGGATTCAACTTGGTTATATCCTGTTATGTAAATGGTATCATCAGTATCTATGTCATAAATATCGTCGTAATACCATGTAGCGCCTAAAGGTGCGAAAGCATTCGTTTGAGCTGCACAATAACTATGAAGAATAGATGTGGAAAGAATAAAAATAACAATTTTCATGATTAAAGTAAATTTAGATATTTTGAAAAATTTATAAGCCACCTTTCGGAGACTTTTCTACATTTCTGATGTGAATTTGCAACCGCTTTAATGAATTTCCAAATTTTTACGGCAATTTTTTTGTAAAATTGAACCGATTCACTAAAAATAGTGAATCCTAAAAAATAGACATTATCCTGTCTAAGCATAAAAAAACCTAAGTGGTTGAGGGATTTGGCAAGACTTTTACTACAGTTTCTATTAAACTTAGTTCTGTCCTCAAAAAGAGTGAATTTATATCAAAATCTCAAAAATAGCCGGCTAAAAAATATTTTTCAAATAAGTGTTGTATTTAGTTTGACTGGATAGTTGATTATTTCACACATATTCGACCAATAGCAAAATTTAATATTTAAAGTAATTAAATGGATTTTCCTGCCAATAAGAAATACATTTTGAAAGGTACCCCAAACGTCAGACACTATTCTTAAGCATTA
>CAZXBG010000182.1:0-6585 GCA_964638865.1 uncultured Chitinophagales bacterium
GGAAAACACCTCCTCTCCCACCTTTGCCATTGTAAATGAATATAATGCAAGTAATAAAATATACCATTTTGATCTATACAGAATAAAATCCATAGAAGAATTACTGGCAATAGGGATTGAAGAATACCTGGACAGCGAAAATTATATATTTGTGGAATGGCCCGAATTGCTAGAACCGTTGATGGATAAAGACCGGTGGGTGCGCATCCATATTACAAGTGAAGCAAATCAAAAAAGAATCATTACCTTAGGATCATGAGTGAACAAACACATAAATCGTTATTGAGCGAGTTGGCTGCTGCTGCAGGCCTGCAAACACTGGAAAAATATGCAGATATCGAGGTAAAAAAGCAGCGTTTATTTATCGGAATTCCCAAGGAAAATGCATTTCAGGAAAACCGTGTTCCACTTACGCCTGATAGTGTGGAAACATTAATTGCCCAGGGTCATAAAATAATTATTGAAAGTAAAGCCGGTGAAGGTGCACGTTTTAGCGATAAGGATTATAGCGATGCCGGTGCGCAGATTGTCTACGACAGAAAACAAGTGTATGATGCCGACATCATTTTAAAAGTAGCTCCTCCTGCTATGGATGAAATGGAATTAATTAAACACAACCAAACTTTAATTACTCCGCTGCACCTCCCTACATTAAAAAGAGAAGTGATTAATGAGTTGATGAAAAAACAAGTCACCGCCCTCGCTTTTGAATATATAAAAGATGAAAGTAATACTTACGCATTTGTTCGTTGTATGAGCGAAATTGCAGGAAGCAGTTCTATATTAATTGCAAGCGAATTACTTGCAGATGCAAAAAATGGCAGAGGTTATTTATTGGGTGGGTTATCAGGAATTCCACCAACTCAGGTTTTAATTCTCGGTGCAGGAGTAGTTGGCGAATTTGCTACACGTGCAGCATTGGGATTAGGTGCCGCAGTAAAAATTTACGACAATAATGTTTACAAATTATCGCGTTTACAAAATAACATTGGCGAAAGATTTTACACTTCCGTAATTAATAACAGAAGATTATTAAATGATATAAGACATGCAGATGTTGTAGTTGGAGCCATACATTCCGAAGGAGGAAGAACACCGGTTATTGTAACTGAAAGTATGGTAATAGAAATGAAACCCGGATCTGTAATAATAGATGTAAGTATTGATCAGGGTGGATGTATAGAAACCAGTGAAGTAACAACCCATAATAATCCGACATTTATTAAACACGACGTAATTCACTACTGTGTTCCCAATATTGCTTCCCGTGTTCCGCGCACTGCAAGTTATGCAATCAGCAATATTGCTTCCAGTACTTTAATGCAATTCAACGAGTATGGAGGATTAGATAATCTCATCAGAATATTAGAAGGTGTGCGTCATGGAGTATATGTTTATAAAGGATATCTCACCAATCAATATATTGCCCAGAAAATGGAATTAAAGTATACGGATATTAATTTGTTGATGACGAGCGTGATGTGAGAGGGGTATCAGGTATCAGGTATCGGTATTGACAGGTATCGGGAATTGATTTGATTAAACTTGGGCAAGTTATACCTTATTTGAAAATTAAGGAGGGGAAGCGGGTAATTGTAGAATTTTATCGATATAAAAAATTTTGATGATTAATATCAGCCTTTTTTAAAATTCATAATTGTATTTTTTAAAAATCTTAAAAACAAAAATATTGCATAATTATAAAGAATTGGAAATTTGGAAGGAAGGGTTGGAATTGGCAAAATTGGTTTATGAAATAACGCAAGATTTTCCTAAAGAGGAAATTTATGGATTAACTTCACAGCTACGAAGATGTGTTATTTATATTTCTTCTAACATTGCCGAGGGAAGTGGGAGAGATTCAACAAAAGATTTTAATCATTTTATAGCAATAACCACAGGTTCATCATTTGAGTTGGAAACACAGCTAATTTTATGAAATAAACTGGGATATTTAAATGATGAAAAACTATTCTTGGTATTGAATAAATTATCTATTCTACAAAAAAAAAATATAGATTTAAACAAAGTCTTTCCTCGACGAAATAACTAAATTTCTTGTTACCCATCTTTTGCCACAATAAGAATTTAACGTCCCAAATTTTCGAAAAACAATCCCGATACCTGATACCCGATAACCATCCTCTTCATTTCCACTTAATGGTGCATCCGATCGCCTTTGTAAAATTAACTGCAGGCTTTTCTCCTTTTTTAAGTGAAGCAATTGCATCTTCTACAAATTTGTTTTCTGCTTTGGAGGCATCGTCGGTATTATCATCTATTGCACCGATGTAAGCAACTTTAAATTGACCATCTACCTTTTGTAGTAAAAATGTATGTGGAGTTCTTGTTGCACCGAAATCTTTTGCTACTTGTTGCGTTACATCAAATAAATAGGGAAAGGAATAATTCATATCCTTAGCACGTTTTTTCATGTTTTCCGGTGAATCATCTGGTTCCGCAATCGGATCGTTTGGATTAATGGCAATTACAGGATAATTTAATGCGGCATATTTTGCATCCAATTCCATAATTCTTGTTTCATAAGCTTTTGCATAAGGACAATGGTTGCAGGTAAATACAACAATTACTCCTTCCTCATGCTTATAATCAGTTAAAGAGACGTTTTTACCGTCGACATTCATCAACGAAAAATTATTTACCACATCGCCAACCGCATATCCAACAGGAGCCGGTTTTGGCGCAGGATCATTGTTTAAAAGACCTAAGGTCATTATTAGTGAAAATATTACATTCATAATTTCAAATTTATTTGTTTGATATTTTAATTAATGTTAAAAAGAATTAATTTTTGTCATAAGTTCCTCATAGGTAAATGGATGTTCATCAAATACACTAATATTTTTCGCATTGTTGAAAATATATGTTGCAGGAATACTACCTTGCCACAAAGGATTAATTTTATCTATCCAGTCAATTGGTTTTTTATCGGGCATCACCCAAATTTCACTAGTTAACTTATTGCGTTCCAAAAAGGGCTCCAGACTTCTTTTACGGCTTGTCTCCGAATCAAGGGAAACGAGAATTACTTTGATATTTCTTTCCGCACTTAAAGCATTTACTTTTTCGAAGCCCGGTAATTCTTCTACACACGGTTTGCACCAGGTTGCCCAGAAGTTAATGATATACAAAGTATCGTTAGTATTATTAAGAAAGGAATCTACTTCACTAAATGATTTAACGCTGTAATTCTGTGCCTTGAGCTGAAGGGTCAGAAAAATAATGATACATCCACCAAATAGTTTCACTTTCATTTTTAAAGATAGACCCTCAACAAGCAAAAAGCGTTCCCTGTTTATTGGTTGCGCGTATAGGAAATTTTAGTACCCGCCGCAATACCGTATTGATCACAAAATCCGCCGTTTACCTCCACTACATAAATAGCAGGGCCTGTGGATGGTAACGATTTTTCAGAATAGGGTTCTGTATTTGCAGCGATGGAAACAATCTCTTTGTTTGAATTCACATAAATAATATCGAGCGGAATTATCGTATTCTTCATCCAAAATGCCTGTGGTTCTTCCATATCAAAAATAAAGAGCATTGCCTGGCTGTTATTCATAAAAGACCTGTTCATCAACCCCATCTGGCGCTCTGCATCATTATCTGCAATTTCAATGTTGACTTTAACAATAGAAGTTCCATCAGGTTTTAAAAAAAGAAGTTCTCCTTCCTTTTCAAATTTGGACTGGGTATTATATTTTATTGGAACCTCCGGCTCTTTGTTGTTATTACACGAAATCAAAACAAATGCCGGCATTAAAACCAGACTTACGATAAACAGTTTCTTAACAAGTTTCATAATCAGGTATAAAGATATTTATAATTTTCGGATGGGGCTGCACCTTTTAATCGTTCAAAAGCATCTGTTCATCGAAAAAACGGGTAATTTCGTGTATGCATTGTTCTTTAACCTGCTTATTCGGAATACTTTTGTATAAAATAAGTGAAAATGAATATTATAAACGATCCCAACTCACCTCAGCCACCTCCGGAGAGAGAAACTCCAAAACGGTTTTATTTGACAGGATTTGCTTTAGTTGCAGCAGGAATCATCTATTTCCTCGACCACAACTCCAATATTCGGTTAAATTTTGATTTTTTCAGTTGGGAACTGATACTTATTCTGTCGGGCATATTTGTAGGCGAAAGAAGCAATTTTAGGGGTTATAGTTGGATGATCCTCATTGGAATTGGTTTGTATTTCAAACTCGACGATTTTTTTCCACATTTAAATTTGCATTTATATTATGGTCCATTGGCCTTTATTTTACTTGGTGCCTATTTTATTTTTGTACCGAAAACAAATTCCAGAAGAGGTCGAAATGCAAGAAATACTAGAGATTCCATTGAAAAAGGTTTTGCCTCCGATAATGCACTTGCTGATGATTATATTGATGTTATTTCCATTTTTGGCGGTGTGAATAAAAATGTAATTTCAAAACAATTTAAAGGTGGTGATGCTACAAGCATTTTTGGTGGAACAGAGTTAAATTTAATGCAATCTGATTTTGAAGGAAGCGTAAAATTAGAACTCACGCAGATATTTGGTGGATGCACATTGATAATTCCTCCTCACTGGGACCTTAAAACAGAGTTTGTAAATATATTTGGAGGCGTAGAAGATAATAGACCGACCCATAACGTATCAGTTGACACAAACAAAGTACTTTTATTAAAAGGCACTTCCGTATTTGGTGGGATAGAGATTAAAAGTTATTAATAAAAAGTAATAGTTATTCAAAATTAAATTCCAGTGCAAAATTATTGTGTGTTAATAAATTGATATGGCAAGTAATTTACTTTCTTCCGGAAAATTTTTATTGCCATTTTTATTGAGTTGGATGGTGTGGATAGGTTTCCATGCAATATTTATTTATTGGATGGAATTTAACTGGACTATCTCTATTGCGGATAGTTTAATATTTAATGTAACTCTTGCACTAATCTGTTTTTTTCAGTTGTACATCATGCAATTTTATTTGCCCAAAAAAGAAAAAGCACCATATATTATTTTAACAGGAGGTTTGATGGCAGTTATTGTAACTTTTACCAGTAGTTTCTTCTTACGCACCTTATACAGCAATAATGAGGTTTATATCAATTTTATCAATCGCTCGAATCCTGTGCGTATTGGAATTGCATTCTTATTATCAGCCTGCACTAGTATGGTAAATATTTTAATAAGCACTTTAGAATCACAAAAGGAAAATGTATTACGCAAACACGAAGCTGAGAAGCTGACAAAGGAGGCTGAGTTATTCGATCTGCGCAGTCAGTTGCAGCCGCATTTTTTATTTAACAGTCTTAATTCTATTAGTGCACTTGCAGGCTCCAAACCGGAGGAAGCAAGAAAAATGGTGCAACAATTATCGGATTTTTTGAGGGGGACTATAAGAAAAGACAATGCTCAATTTATTCCGCTCCATGAAGAATTAAATCATTTGAATTTATATTTTGAAATTGAAAAGGTTAGATTCGGACATCGCCTTAAAACAGATATTCAATTTGATGATTCTTGTGCAGCACTGAAAATACCATCATTATTATTACAACCTGTTTTGGAAAATGCCATTAAATTTGGATTGTATGATACGCTCGAAGATGTTACTATTACAATAAGAGCGGTCAAATTAAACAACGACCTCATAATTACTATAAAAAATCCATTTGATGCTACGAGTAATCAACCCAAAAAAGGAACGGGATTCGGATTGAATGCAGTACAGCGAAGATTATATCTTTTGTTTTCCCGAAACGACCTTCTGAATACCGCTTCAGAAAATAATATATTTACAACCACAATAAAAATTCCACAACCCACATGATAAAAGTAATTATTATCGACGATGAACCTTTGGCTCGAAGCCTGGTAAGAGAATACCTGGAAAAAAAATCTGATATAGAAATAGTTGCGGAATGTGGTGATGGTTTCGACGGAGTTAAAGCAATATCCACCCACAAACCCGACCTTATATTTCTCGATATTCAGATGCCGAAAATAAATGGCTTTGAAATGTTGGAACTGATAGAAGAAAAACCTTCCGTGATATTCACCACGGCATTCGATGAATATGCAATAAAGGCATTTGATATACACGCTATTGATTATTTATTAAAACCATTTAATAAAGAACGATTTGATAAAGCGCTTACACGATGGATAAATTCAAGACCTGAAACGCTGGAAAAAACAACAGCACTTGTGGAAACACTTGCTGAATCAGACAACCAGCCTCAACGTGTAGTTATTAAATTAAACAACAAAATAAAGATCATTCCCTTTAATGAAATATTATATATAGAAGCAGCAGAAGATTATGTATTTATACATACGTTAGAAGGCCGATTTATGAAACACAAAACAATGATCTTTTTTGAAAATGCATTAGACAAGAACCAATATGTAAGATGTCACCGCAGTTTTATTGTTGATGTTCGCCAGATCACAAAATTGGAAATATATGAAAAAGACAGCCATATTGCAATATTAAAATCCGGAGCCAAAGTGCCTGTGAGTAAAAGTGGATATGGAAGGTTGAAATTGGTTTTAGGTGTTTAAAT
>CAZXBG010000183.1:0-6475 GCA_964638865.1 uncultured Chitinophagales bacterium
CTCATTACTCATATCTCATTACTCACTCCCCCCCCCCTCTCACGCTTTTTTCTTCCCAAACTTACGTTTTCCCTTAACAGATGGATCTGTGTTTTTAATAATATCCAACACATCATCCAAGGTTAGATCTTTTGCTACTTTATCCTTCGGAATTTTATAATTTTCTTTTCCCTTTTTAATATATGCTCCGTATAAACCATTTAATACCTGAATTTCGTGTTCCGGAAAATCGTGTATCAGTTTATTTTTATCCTTCAGATCTTTCTCATCAATTAAAACAATTGATTCTTCTAAGGTAATTGCAGCAGCTTCGGTTCCCTTTGGTATGGAATAAAACTTTTTATTGTTGCGCACATAAGGACCAAATCTTCCAATTCCCACTACCACATCATCCTCTCTGTATGTTCCAATTGTTTTTGGTAATTCAAATAACTTCACTGCTTCCTCTAAAGTAAGATCGGCAAGATTTTGCGTTTTTAATAACCCTGCAAATTTTGGTTTTTTTGCATCCGGATTTTTCTTTGCCTCTTTCGGATCCAGCGTTTCACCCATCACAACCATTGCACCATATTTTCCCATCATTGCTTTTATAGGTTCGTTTGTAGTAGGATGTATTCCCAATAAACGTTCACCGGTAACTTTTTGTGCCGTTTGTGCGGTAATTTTCATGTGTTCGTGAAATGGCACATAAAATTCATCAATCATTTTGCGCCACTCCACTTTGCCTACTGCAATTTCGTCAAATTTATTTTCAACACTTGCCGTAAAATTATAATCCAATATCTGCGGAAAATTTGTAGTCAAAAACTCTGTAACTAAAACACCAAGGTCAGTAGGAAATAATTTCATCCTTTCCGTTCCGTACGTCTCCGATAATATTTTTTTCTCTACTTTTTTATCTTTTAAAACATACTGAATAAATTGTCGCTCCACTCCTTCTTTATCTTGTTTTACAACATATTCTCTTTTTTGCACGGTGGATATTGTTGGTGCATACGTGGAAGGTCGTCCTATTCCCAACTCTTCTAATTTCTTAACCAAACTTGCTTCTGTATATCTTGCAGAAGGTTTTGAAAATTTTTGTATTCCGAACATTTCAATTAAAGAAAGATCTTGTCCTTTTTTTAATGGAGGCAACAACGTTGCATCATCATCCTTCACATCTTCCAATGCTTCGGTATATACCTTTAAAAATCCGTCAAATTTTATAATTTCTCCTTTCGCAACTAAATTTTCTTTGCGGGAGGAAATAGATATATCTACAATTGTTTTTTCCAGTTCTGCATCTGCCATTTGCGATGCCATCGTGCGTTTCCAGATAAGTTTATACAAACGTTTTTCATCAAAATCCATGTCCACCTCATGATTTTCCATATAGGTAGGACGAATGGCCTCATGTGCTTCCTGTGCTCCTGATGATTTTGTTTTAAACTGACGTGGATTGTGATATTTTTCGCCATAATTTTTTATGATCTCCGCCTTTGCAGCATCTAATGCAGTATCACTTAAATTCACGGAATCCGTTCTCATATAAGTGATATGTCCTTCCTCATATAATTTTTGTGCAATTACCATGGTACGGGAAACTGAAAATCCCATTTTCGTACTTGCTTCCTGTTGCAATGTGGAAGTAGTAAATGGCGCAGATGGCGTTCTTTTGGCGGGTTTAATTGCAATATCTGCAACTTTAAAATCAGCACCAATACAATCCTTTAAAAAGGAATCCACATTTTCTTCCTTTTCAAATTTTTCGGGCAATTCTGCTTTTAAATGATATTCTTTTCCTGCTTCATCCCTAACAATAAAATTAGCCGTTATTTTATAATGCGAAACCGCACCGAAAGCACTTATTTCCTGCTCGCGTTCTACAATTAATCGCACCGCAACACTTTGTACTCTTCCGGCAGAAAGTGATGTTTTCATATTTATTTTTCTCCACAACAACGGAGAAAGCTCAAAACCCACAATTCTGTCTAAAATTCTTCTCGCCTGCTGCGCATCCACCAGATTAATATCAATATTTCTTGGTTTTTTAACGGCCGCTTCAATTGCTTTTTTGGTAATCTCATGGAATACAATACGTTTTGCAATTTTTGAATCCAATCCTAAAACCTCGCTCAAATGCCACGAAATTGCTTCTCCTTCCCGGTCCTCATCCGTCGCTAATAATATTTCATCCGCACCCTTTGCCAATTTCTTCAATTCCTTTACCAGCGCTTCTTTGTCGGGCGAAACAATGTATTTTGGTTCATAATTATTTTCAAAATCAATCCCGAAATTTGTTTTCTCCAGATCGCGAATATGCCCAAAACAGGACCTTACCACATAATCCTTCCCCAAAAACTTTTCGATGGTTTTTGCCTTTGCAGGTGACTCCACGATCATCAGATTTTTTACCATTTCAATACTTTAGTTGGGTGCAAAGATAAATTTATCGCTAACATACAAGCATTGCGCCCCATTTTTTTATCCCCAGCTTATAAACCTTTACCAATCAACTTTTGTTCTCGAGGCAGTAACTTTGACCTGAAAATGATAAATATGGAACTTACTGTAACCAATATATTGAATGCCCTGCGCAATGTGGATGATCCGGATCTGAAGAAAGATATAGTAACCCTTGGCATGGTAAAGGATGTGGCCGTAGAAGGCAAGAACGTGACCTTTACGGTGGAACTCACCACTCCTGCTTGCCCTATGAAGGAGGAAATTAAACATGCCTGTATAACAGCAGTGAAGCATTTGGTGGACAAGGAGGCAATTGTTGATATCAATATGACCTCCAGAGTATCTTCCGTTAGAAATAGCAATGATCTTTTATTACCCGGTGTGAAGAACATTATTGCCGTTTGCTCGGGAAAAGGAGGTGTAGGAAAATCAACAGTTGCGGTAAATCTTGCCCTTGGTTTAGCCAAAACCGGCGCAAAAGTGGGTTTAATGGATGCAGATATCTATGGACCTTCCGTTCCCCTCATGCTAAACCTCAGCAAGGCCAAACCCAAGGTAATTGATCAAAACGGTAAGGCTATGATGATTCCGTTGGAGCAATATGGCATAAAATCGCTTTCCATAGGGTATTTAGTGGATCCTGAACAGGCAGTGGTATGGCGCGGACCAATGGTGAGCAGCGCTTTAAAACAATTTGTAACCGATTGTATTTGGGGGGATTTAGATTATCTTATCATTGATATGCCTCCGGGAACAGGAGATATTCATCTAACATTGGTGCAAACTGTGCCTGTTACGGGTGCAATTATTGTCACCACACCGCAGGAAGTTGCGTTGGCAGATGCCCGGAAAGCTGCCGGAATGTTCAAAATTTCAAATATTAATGTGCCGATAATAGGTGTTGTGGAGAATATGGCCTATTTCACCCCTGCTGAACTGCCTGAAAATAAATATTATATTTTTGGTAAAGGGGGAGGAACAACTTTAGCGAGAGAATTAATGGTTCCGCTACTTGGTCAAATTCCTTTAGTGCAGGGTATTCGCGAGGGCGGCGACAGTGGAAAACCATTTATGTTGCGCGATGATGATGTTATTACTTCCAATGCTTTTGAGGAAGTAATTAATAATACCGCGCGATTTATTTCCATCAGAAATGATGAAAAGGTTGCAACGAAAGTTGTAGAGATGATTCGATGATGATTTTAATCCGTAACTTTGCATTATATAATTAAGTATGTCGATTAGTAAAGAAATATATTCACAGGTAGAAACATCGCTAGATACCATTCGTCCCTATCTCAATAAAGACGGTGGTGATATTGAAGTGGTTGAAATAACAGATGATATGATAGTGCGCGTAAAACTGCTCGGAGCCTGCGAAAGTTGCCCAATGAGTTTTATGACGATGAAGGCAGGAGTTGAACAAAGTATCAGAAATGCCATTCCTGCTATAAAGGGAATTGAAACGGTGGCTTAATAATTTCCGGAACTACATGAACAAACAAGAGATCCTCCAACAGATCAAAACCAAAAGGTCTTATCTCTGCGTTGGATTGGATACGGATATTGAAAAAATTCCGACACATTTAAAACATTACAACGATCCTGTTTTCGAATTCAATAAACAAATTATTGATGTTACCCGCGATTTGTGTATTGCCTACAAACCGAATATCGCTTTTTATGAAGCAAGCGGAAGTAAGGGCTGGGAAAGTTTAGAAAAAACAATCAACTATATCGGCACAGAACATTTTACCATTGCAGATGCAAAACGCGGAGATATTGGAAATACTTCGTCGCGCTATGCAGAGGCTTTTTTTAAAACCATGCCTTTTGATGCAATAACTGTTGCTCCATATATGGGAAAAGATTCTGTTCTTCCCTTTCTGCAATTTGAAAATAAATGGGTGATATTATTGGTGTTAACATCCAATTCGGGAAGCGCAGATTTCCAATTAATGCAGGAGAACGGCGAACAATTATTTGAGCGGGTAATTCGCACCGCAAATACCTGGGGAGATACAAATAATTTAATGTTCGTAGTTGGAGCAACGCATCCGGAATATTTTAACCGAATCAGAAAAATTGCACCGGATAATTTTTTATTAGTGCCGGGAGTTGGCGCGCAAGGTGGTGATCTACAAGCCATTTCACGCAACGGAATGAACGCAGAATGCGGGCTCATCGTTAATTCTACACGAGATATTATATACGCCTCCAAGGGCGAAGACTTCGCAGAAAAAGCAAGAGAAAAAGCATTGTTAATGCAAAAAGAAATGCAAATTCTTTTGGAAGAAAAAAATATTATTTAAATTGCGGTCATTATCCTGAAAAAGGAAACAGTTGAATAATATTTGATCTGGAATTAATTACCGTTTTTTTTATTCTTTTACACCCTGAATAGAAAATCTGTCGTGTATTTTCAGGCTAGAAAAAATTACAATTGATTTTCTTATTCAGGGTTGTCCTTAAAAACTCTTTATGAACGAAGCATTTATCCAGTATATCTGGAAGATGAAGTTGTTCAATACCTCGGACTTAAAAACAACCGATGGTGAACCACTTCTTATTATTCACTCCGGTGAACACAATTTCCACTCGGGTCCCGATTTTACAAATGCGCGAATAAAACTCGGAGATACAATCTGGGCCGGCAATGTAGAGATACATATTCGCTCCTGCGATTGGAAAATTCACAAACATGTTTCAGACCGCGCGTACGACAATGTGATATTACACGTTGTATTTGAACATGATGATACGGAAAATAAATTACCTACCTTAATTCTTAAAGACAGAATTGATGTTAAATTAATTTCGTTATATAATTTCATGATGCAAACCAGTGCATGGATTCCCTGTGAAAAAAATATTCGATTTACTGATGAGATCATCATTAAAAATCAGCTCAACCGTTTACTCACTGAACGCATAGAAAAAAAGGCATTAAATTTTGAGCAGCGATTATTATTAAATACAAACGATTGGGAAGAAACCTGTTATCAATTAATTGCCAGAAATCTCGGCACCAATGTAAATGCAGAACCCTTCGAACGCGTAGCCAGAAGTCTGCCCTATAAAACCATTTTAAAACATATAAATAATCCCATGCAAGTAGAGGCTTTGTTATTTGGACAAGCAGGGTTTTTGGAAGGAAATTTCAGAGAATTATATCCAAACCAATTGCAATCGGAATATCAATTCTTAAAAAAGAAATATCAACTGGAAGGAATTCGTCCCCTCGAATGGAAATTTCTGCGCATGCGACCGGCTAATTTTCCGACGATAAGAATGAGTCAGTTTGCAAATTTTGTAGCAGCAAAAGAAAAAATATTTTCTGCCATTCTCGAATTAAATGATATCAAAAAAATAAAAAAATTATTTGAAGTTAATGCAGGTGATTATTGGAAAGAACATTATCATTTTAAAAAAGCAGTCCCAATAAAATCTTCGGCATTGGGAGCGGATATGATTAATTTAATCTTGATAAATACCATCTCCCCTCTCCTTTTTTTATATGGCCAAAAAACGGGAGAGTTACAATATATCACCAGAGCAATAGACCTTTTAGAAAATCTGGAACCGGAGCACAATAATATTATCCACAAGTGGGAATCCCTCGGTCTAAAGCCCAAAAATGCCGCCGAAAGCCAGGCTTTGTTGGAATTAAAGAAAAATTATTGTGAAAATAAACGCTGTTTGGAATGTGCAATTGGTCACAAAATTTTGAAATCTGAGAAAAATTGATAAATTTTGTAAGCAGAAATGTTATACAGGTTTAAACATCTTATTGAAACTGGCGCTTTTGGCGTTTGCTCCTGGCTGGGGGAAAAAATGGGTATAGCTTCCAGTCGGGTAAGACTGTTTTTCGTATACGTTACCTTCCTCACATTTGCTTCTCCTGTAATTATTTATATGATCCTCGCCTTTTGGATCAATATGAAAAATTATGTCAGAGATAAGATCGATCCGGTAAGAGACCTCTAACGATTCCTATCAACAACTTTGACAAAAATAAATTAGCCCC
>CAZXBG010000184.1:0-3772 GCA_964638865.1 uncultured Chitinophagales bacterium
CTCATTTCTCATCACTCATTTCTCATCACTCATCACTCATCACTCATCACTCATTTGTTATAATTCCTGTGTCTCTATAAAAAAAGTAAAGGCGGAAATCCCTTCCCGCCTTTTAAGTTGACCAAACCTATATAGAAGTTCTTTATTAAAATCCTTGTCTGATAATAAGACCAACGGAAAATGGGTGCAATTCCGGCCCTTCGCCTTCTTTAAACATTCCATTGATATCATAACTCGCATAGATATTAAAATCGCCATAACCTATCATATAATTTACTTCGTGACGAAAAGGAGCGAGATTAAAATCATCTTTTACTTTATCAGTTCCGTTATCATTTTCAATTTTTGTTTTTCCTTTCAACATGATTCCCGGACTATATCCAAAACCCATCCTGAAACTTTTGTCAGTATCCCAGGGTTTTGTTTCAAAACCTATAATTAGCGGCAATGTAAAATGTGTGGTAGAGAAACGATTCTTTTTAAAATCGTAAGGTTCTGCTTCTGTATTTTCGAATTCCAAGGTAACAGAATCCATTTTAGGTAACATCACAAACGATTCGTTGTAACGGAAGTTATGCCATTCGAAACTTAACCCATAATTGAAATTTAAATACCCCTTCGCAATATTTAAGCGTGAACGAAATAAATGTAAATTAACATCCCATGATCCAAAAGCCTTCAGATCTTCCATTGCACTATATGGAACTTCCACCTGCACCTCATAATCTGCATTTAAATAAGTGTTATATCCAAGATCAAAAAGAAACCATTCCGTTTCATAAACATCAACATAATGATCATCAATTTCTTCCACGTCAGGAACCTTACCAAAAGATACATCCACATCATCATCACCATCTTCTTTTACGATCAGTCTCCAATTTCCAACAATCACTGAAGTGGAATCACCGGGAAGCGTATCCATTTTATAATTATCTTCATAAGAATATTCACCAAGATCGTTGAGGGCCTCCTGAAGGTCGTTCAATGCATCCTCCAGATCTTCATATTCTCCAGAACCGGGAGTTAAATTTTCTGTTTCCGCACGAATGTCTTCAATTTCATCCTGAATATCTTCTATATCATCTTGCATATCCTCAGAATTACTTACGATTACAGAACCATTTTTACTCACCATATTATTATCAATGATCCAAACATCGCCGTTTGCGGTTGTTATGGTAACCTTTTCTCCTTCCACTTTCATAACAGGAGCTTCAGGAGGGGCAGGTGGTGCAGGAGGGGTTACCTGAGCCATAACAATTATTACGTTCATCAGAACTGCTGCAATTAAAATTAATTTTTTCATAATCTACTTTTTTATTGTGTATTAATTATTTGTTTTTTTTCTACTGTAATAATTGAACCCGAAAATATTTACGCTTCGAGTTTTCAAAACCTCTTCTCCACCTTTCTTTTTTTCAAATGGATCAAAATCGTATTCTAATATTCCGGTAACTACATTTTCCATCTCACCTCCAATTGCTACTGCATCATTCCACCAATCCACAACAGTGCTATTGTCATTTAAAGAAATATTCGTTATTTCTTTATCTTTTTTATTGATTTTTGCAAGATCATTATCGAACCTTCTTTTAACATTTTCAATAGAATTTGTATCGTCCCCGGTAGCATCAAATTTAATTTCATCTACATGCGCTAAGTCAATTCCGGTAATAGTATTTATATCGTCTCTCTGCAAATTCAATTTTTGTTTTTTATCTTCTTGGCCATCTTTGTTTTCGATCTGTTCTTTTGTTTCCTTTTTTTCCTGAGCATAAAATTGTTCGTTTTGTTTTTTATTATCGTTATTAATATTTGTAACCGAATCTGTATTTCTATCTAAAGCAAGAGGAGTTTCCGTATTTTGATACTCATATTTTTTTATCGCGAGCGGTTGAGCGGTATCACTATTAAAATATCTTACCCCAATAAACACCATCAACACCGCCGCAACAGCTATGGAATATTTCATCCAACTCCTCATGGTAATAACCCTGCCACTTTCTTTTTTCTTCAACGCTTCTTTATTAACAAACACAATTGTAGTATCAGGTTGCAATTTTGTTTGTTCGAATAATTCGAGTTCAGCTTTCAACTCCGGATGAAATTCAAGAAATTCCACCAGTTGTTTGCGCTCAACGTTTGATAAATTACCTTCCAGGTAATCTATCATCCACTCTTCGTAATTATTAATTGTTATTTTCATATTAAATGATGAATGCTAACTAAATATTCTTTTAAACTTTGTCTTGCACGAAAAATATAAACTTTAACCTGACTTTCGCTCAACTGCAATATTTCTCCTATCTCATCGTAAGCATAACCTTCATAATCGCGAAGCAATACACAGTTTTTTTGCACTTCCGGTAATTTGGCGAGTGCTTTTTCGATCGCATCTTTCACATCAACCTGCACATCCGCTGTTCCTCCTTTTGCTGCTTCATCAATTTCCTCCACATAATCCATCCTTTTATGTTTGCGGATATGATCTATCATATTGTGATAAGCTGTGCTGAACAGATAACTTTTAGCCTTGTCAAATTGAACATTTTCGTGATTCTTCCATAAAATTTCGAAGGCGTTTTGAACGATATCGTGCGAATCGTCGTCGCTTCTGAGATTTTTGCGGATGAATCGATAAACACCATCAGCCCATAAATCCACTATCTGGTTATATTCTTTTGGTGTCATCCGACAATATGGCGTTTGAAATAAAGGAAAGGTTACAATTACACTAAATATTTTTTTTCCGTGCGGCAAATATCGTTATTGGTGGTCTAAAGTGCTCTGTTTTAGGCAATTTACGTCCAAAATCAACCGAAATATCCGCTAAATATGAAATTTGCGTGAAACACAATACATATTTCTGCGTTAGATTTACAAAAACTATGAACAAATGAGCATACTTTTTCCAACCGATTTTAGCGATGAATCTGCAAATTCCTTCGAATTTGCACTGAATATTGCAAAAAAATTGAATTTATCCATAACGCTTATCCATGTTTATCCTTTGCCAATGACCTTCCCAACTATGGACGAAGGCAGGTTTAACGATATGTCGGAAAACATGATGCAGGTAACAGAAACTGCCATGGAGGAAAGGTTGAAACTTTTTAAAGATACCCTTCGCGATAAATACAGCAACAGCTATCCCGAAATGATTTCGGTTACCGGCATGTTGAAAATGGGTTTTGTAGGAGAGGAAGTTGCCCGCGCTGCAAAAGAGATTGACGCTGCCTTTGTAGTTGTGGGTGTGAAAGGGAACAAGGGTATAAAAAGATTTCTCGGTGGAAATGATGTTTCCTCAATTATCAGAAAATGTGATAATCCTATTATCTCTGTTCCAGAGAATTATACTTTCAAAACGATACGGAATTTTGCCTATGCTACTGATCTTACTTTCAATGATAATTCCATCATAAGCAGAGTAATTGAACTCGCCTCAAATTTTGAAGATTCCCAGATCAAGTGTTTTCATGTACATGACAGTAACCTAGACGTTGAGAATGCCATTATTGACGATTTTATCCAACAATATAAAAGCGAGGCAAACCAGAGGATAATCAGTTTTGAACTCATTGATAATGTGAACATTATAGACGGAATCGACTACTTTATCCAAAGTCGCGACATTGACCTTCTCGTAGTTCTAAAACAAAAAAAATACTGGCTCGAAGTTTTTGAAGGGAGCATGACAAAAAAATTAGTATTTCATGAGAACGTTCCGATGTTGATCTATCATGAATGAGTTCTGAGCTCTGGGTTGACC
>CAZXBG010000184.1:3872-6301 GCA_964638865.1 uncultured Chitinophagales bacterium
CATTTTTTTATTTCACAGTCACACAGGATTTGTATCAATTTTAATGCAATCCGTTTATTTTTTCTCAAACATTATTCTTCCTCCAACCACAGTTTGTAATACTTTCACATTCCACAATTCATTTTCAGGAATAGTCATAATATCTTGTTCAAGAATTGTGTAATCGGCATATTTACCGGGCTCAAGGCTTCCTTTTTCATCTTCTTCAAACGAGGCATAAGCTGCCCAAATGGTCATGGCTCTTAATGCTTCCTGACGGGTTAATGCATTTTCTTTTTGAAACCCTTTTTCAGGAAAATTCTTTTGGTCTTTTCTTGCTACAGCAGCATAAAATCCGAATAGCGGATTTATACTTTCCACCGGAAAATCAGAACCGTTTACGATAAATCCATTTTGTTTTAAAAGTTCTTTATAGGCATAAGCAGATTTAATTCTTTCTGCACCCAACCTTTCATCCGCCCAATACATATCGCTGGTGCAATGAGTGGGTTGTACAGATGGAATAATGGAATATTTATTGAATTTACTAATATCATTTTTATTCACCACCTGGCAATGTTCGACACGCCAACGAAGGTCATTTTTCGATTTCAACACTGCGCCGTAAATATCCAAAATAATTCTATTTGCTGAATCACCAATCGCATGGGTACACATCTGAAATCCCATGTCATATATTTTTTGCGCTTCATTTAAAAGTGTATCGTAGGGAAAATATAATATTCCCGTATTTCCTGCATCATCCGAATAGGGTTTTAATAATGCGGCACCTCTGCTTCCTAAAGCACCGTCGGCATAATATTTAAAGGCTTGCACTCGCAGATGGTCCGTGTAAATTCCGCCATTTGTTTTAAAATAATTAAAATTCTTTTCCCCTGCATTAACCATCACATACAAACGCATCTCCAGTTTTTTAGCTTCATCCAATGCTTTAATATTTTGTATTTCCCAAACATCCAATCCTGCATCTTGCACAGAAGTTAATCCCACTGCAAAACAATCTTCCTGTGCAATTAATAATGCATTTTGCAAAAATGTTTTTGTTTTGGTAGGCATTTTTTTGTTGACCAGTTCCATTGCATTATCCAGTAAAATACCGGTGCATTTACCATTTTTTAATTCCACAACACCACCATCAACAACAGTTTTTTCGTTAATTCCGGTCATTTCCAGCGCTTTTGAATTTACAAGGGCTGCATGTCCATCCACCCGAATTAAATAAACAGGTTTATCAGGGAAAATCTGATCGAGAGCCGTTTTATCCGGAAATTCTTTAATTGGCCAATCATTTTGATCCCAACCTCTGCCAATTACCCAACCGCCTGTTTTTGAGGTATTGTGTAATTTAATTCTTTCCGTTACATCCAGAAAAGAGGTAGTGTTTTTGAGATCGGTATAAGATTTTTGTATGCCATAATTTAAAAAATGACAATGTGGATCAATAAACCCCGGATAAATAAACTTACCCTCCATATCATCTACAGTAAGCGACCAATAATTCGCCATAATAGAATCATTGGAACCTATTGCCAATATCCTGCCATCAAAAATTGCCATAGCCTGTGCTGTTGAAAATGTGGAATCTACGGTGTAAATTCTTGCATTCATTACAATACGATCGGCCTGAATGAGTTCCGGTTTGCTAAAAGAAAAAAGTGCGAGTAAAAAATAAATCATAATACAATTCTTTGAATAGTTTCCTTCATTGTATACGCATTATCTACAATTTCAAGATACTTTTCTGCCACAGCGTGCACATCATAAAGTTGTTTATTTTTATTGAGATCTACAAATTTTTCTCTGCGGGAAAAAACACCGGGATCCACATTTCTTATCTGTTCCTGCATGGCAGTATCCATTACACCGGGCGCTACGGAGAAAAATTTAATATTATTTAATATCAATTCCTGTTCTTTTGCAATACAGAGGGTGAGCATTTCCAATGCCGATTTGCTGGCACAGTATATTCCCCAACCGTCGTAAGGTGTATTAGCAGCGCCGGAAGAAACATTAATAACAACTTTTTTACATTCCAATCCCGAATATTCGGTTATAAATTTTCCCATTAAAATATGGGGGGAAATGCAATTCAGGTTATAAGTTTCAATAATGGTTTCCTCATCAACATTTCCAACAAATCCTATTTTTCCAAGTGACCCGGCATTATTGATTAAAACAACCAGATCATTTTTATTAAAGGGTTCAAATGCAAATTTTTTTGTTTGTTCCAGATCAGAAAGATCTATTGTATGATGCACATAATTAGGATGAGAAATAGTTTGATGTCGCGATAATCCGAATACTTTTGAGTTTCCACGCATTAAAACTTTTTGAGCAATTGCATTTCCTAAACCGGAACCTGTACCTGTAATGAACCAATTTTGCATAATGAGTGATGAGTAATGAGTAATGAGTAATGAGTAATGAGT
>CAZXBG010000185.1:0-6244 GCA_964638865.1 uncultured Chitinophagales bacterium
AGGATAATTGATGATATTGAAATGACAGATGCTCCCCAGAAAATAAATTTGACCCATAAAACAACTCGGAACAATTTTGAATTTTCGCCTTTTTAGAATCCGTGAACAGCCAGACCGCTGTATTTTTTATGGCGATAACGGGATATTTGTAAAGAAAGATGCGTTTGATAAATTAGGAGGATTTAAAGAAATTCCCATTATGGAGGATTATGATTTTTCAATAAGAATGAAAAAATATTTTAAAGTAAGGCAAATTAAATTTCCTAAACTTATTGTTTCTTCAAGAAGACACTTGGATGCTGGGTTTTTCAAGACGAGGATTCAATGGATATTGATAAAAAAATTATACCTTCTTAGTATTTCGCCAAATTCTTTAGCAAGATGGTATACGCATATAAGATAAAACATATGCCATTATTTAAGACTTTGTATGAGTTGCTTTGCGAGCTAAAAATAACCAATTGGCTATACCGTATTTTCTGTAAAGCCGCTTAGCAAGCAGCACCGGCACCTTTGCAACAAAATTCTTTTATATAGCAAATGTGTAAATGAGGTAAGTTATTCCCCCAATAGTGTAAGGTTTTACGCATTTAGCCAGCAAGCCTTAAAAACTTTAAATTAATTCTAACTTAATAATTTAAAAAAAATATTCCAGTCCTTTTTCGTAGTGCCAAGGTATTTACTTTTCGTCTGTTATTCAAATCAAACCTCGGACCAATATCTGCATTTCGACCGTTACCAAAAGGACATTGTTCTTATTAAGCTTCACCATCAACCTTAAAGCACAGAAATGATGCAGGAAGTGAGGAGTAACAATAGTTTCAATCAAATTATGAAGGACAGTAGAAAGAACGAGCCAAACATGCAGGGCATGATAATGGAGAGCATAATGATAGGTTCAAAGTAATATAATCTGAATGTTATGAAATTTATGACAAGAAGGTGCTATATTGATACATGAAATAATAAATACAAAACAAGAAATAATAAATTTAATTTGCAATTTGAACAACGACAAAAAGAAATAAAACATTATATTTTTTTCACTAAAAATAAAAGTCATGGAAAAAGAAATTATACATACATACCATGTTATTGGTATGAGTTGCGGAGGATGTGTTTCAGCGGTAAAAAATAAATTGTCCGCTATTCGCGGCGTAACATCCGTAAAAATTGATTTGGCAAAGCAGGAAGCGGAAATTACCTCTTCTGAAATAATTAAATCGGATACACTTCAGGATGCATTAATGTATACGCATTACACCATTTCGGAACTTAAGGTAGCTAAATAGGCTTCGAAAAGGATACAATGTAAATACCTATTTAAAACATTTAAAATTAAACCAATTAATAATTTATTCACCAATTAAAATACATATAAAATGGAAAATACCATTGAAAAGAAAAAAACAGGTTTAGAAAACAAATCTGAGCATTCAAAAAACGGCGCAGAGGAAAAAAAAACCGATGGCGATAAACAAAAAAAAGCTTCAATTAAAACGATTAATCCCGCCACTAATGAAGTGGTAAAGTCGTTTGAAGAAATGACAGAACAAGAAATTGAATCTGCAATATCCCGTGCAGAAAAAGGGTATCAGGATTGGAAAAAAACTTCTTATGATCAACGTGCAGATCTTCTGCATAAAGTTGCTTCGCTGATGCGTAAAGAAAAAGATACCCTTGCTAAACTGATTACTTTGGAAATGGGTAAACTACTCAAAGAAAGCGAAGGGGAAATTGACCTGAGTGCCAACATCATAGATTATTATGCCGATAATGGTGCTAAGTTTCTTGCAGACCAAACTTTGAAAACAGAATTTGGCGAAGCAATCGTACGCCACAGTCCTATTGGCGTTTTGCTTGGGGTACAACCCTGGAATTTTCCTTTTTATCAGGTAGTCCGTTTTGCAGCTCCTAATGTGATGATAGGAAATGTGGTTTTAGTAAAACATGCTTCCAATGTTCCGCAATGTGGAATTGCTGTGGAGCAACTTTTCAAACAAGCCGGAGCACCGGAAGGTGTATATACCAATTTATTAATTCCTGGTAGTAAGGTAGCTACCTTGTTAGCGGATAAACGTATTAAGGGTGCTTCACTTACAGGCAGCGAAACAGCCGGAGCAAGCCTTGCCGAAGCTGCAGGAAAAAATCTCAAAAAATCTGTTCTTGAATTGGGTGGCAATGATGCATTTATTGTTTTGGAAGATGCCGATATGGATAAAACCGTAGAATGGGCAGTGGTTGGCAGAATGAATAATACGGGTCAGTGTTGTGTGGCTTCCAAGCGGTTTATAGTAGTGGAGGCTGTGGCTGATGAATTTCTAAAAAAATTCAAGGAAAAACTAAGCGCATTAAAAATAGGCGACCCGATGGAAAAAGATACGCAGCTTGGACCTTTATCAAGCGAGGAAGCAGCAGTGCATTTAGAGGATCAGGTGAAACGTTCTGTTGCCGCAGGAGCAAAAATATTATTGGGAGGAAAACGCATTGACCGCAAAGGGGCATATATGGAAGCAACAATTCTTACAGATATAAAACAAGATGTACCGGCTTACTATGAAGAATTATTTGGACCGGTTGCTTCTTTTTATCGCGTAAAAGATGAAGCAGCAGCAATTGAACTTGCAAACGATTCTCCATTTGGATTAGGTGGTTCCGTTTTCACCAATGACATTGAACGTGGAAAGAAAGTTGCCGATCAGATAGATACCGGAATGGTATTTATTAATCATCCTACCTGGACCAAAGAAGACCTGCCATTTGGCGGAACCAAAGGCTCGGGTTACGGACGCGAACTTTCGGAGTTAGGAATACAGGAATTTGTAAATAAAAAACTCATCCGTGTAAGTGGATTATCCGATCCTTTTTAAAGGATTTAATTAAACCTACAAAAAACGAGAGGAAAAAAAGAAAAATTAAATCCTTGAAAAACAAATTAATTATTGTTTCAAAAAAAACGAACAAACAATTAATGCGTTTACTTTAAGCGTATCAAAAGAGTGTTCGCAAAAAGACATTCGTATCGCAAGCAACAGCAACATATTTATCAAAAAAAATTATTATTCAAAAAATAAAAATATACTAAAATGAATTACATCGAAACAAAAAAAGATGCAACAGGCAACCCGGTAAGAATTTATTACAACGATTACGGAAAAGGAGATCCCATTATCCTTATTCACGGTTGGCCACTAAGTAAGGAAATGTGGGAATACCAAATCAACGATTTAGTGAATAGTGGGCATCGCGTAATTGCTTACGACAGACGCGGCTTTGGTAAATCATCCAAACCTTGGGATGGCTACGATTACGATACCATGACGGATGATCTAAAAGCACTTATTGACCAACTTCAATTAGAAAACATCACGCTTATAGGTTTTTCAATGGGAGGTGGTGAAGTGGTTCGTTATTTCAGCAAATATCAAGGCAAAGGCGTTACAAAAGTTGTTTTAATTTCTTCCATAACACCTTATATGCTAAAAACGGAAAGCAACCCTGATGGAGTAGCGCAAGAAATGTTTGACGACATGTCAGAAAAAATGCAACAGGACAGAATCGGATTCCTGGATGATTTTGGGAAAACTTTTTTTGGTGTAACCTTGTTGCACAAACCTTTAAGCACTCCGCTATTAGAATACTACCGTATGTTATGCTCTTTTGCATCACCACGCGCAACGCAAGAATGTGCCAAAGCATTTGCAACAACCGATTTCCGCGATGAAATGCGTTTAGTAAATGTTCCAACTTTAATAATTCATGGCAGTGACGACAAAACAGTTCCCATCGAACCTACAGGAAAAGAATCGACAAAACTTATTCCTGATAATGAAATAATTATTTATGAAGGTGCAGCACATGGTTTATTCTATACAGAAAAAGAAAGGCTGAATGCTGATTTAGTGAATTTTTTAAAAGGTAAACATGTCGTTCTTGATTTTGTACATTCCGAAATTGAGGAAATAATTTAATAACACTTTTATTATCTGCTTAGCATTTGATAAATTGGGTGCTATATAAAAGCGCAACAAAAAGCATAAAATCTTTTTTGTTGCGCTTTTTCGTTTGTTGGGCTAATTTAATGATCTTTCATTTGAATTCACTCCACATTTGCCAACACCTTTATATTTTTTATTCGACACCAATCCAAACACAAAAAAGAATTTACAGTTTACTGCACACAAAAAGCGCAAAATATAAGCCACCCTGTAATTGACTTAAAATAATCCTGAACTTTATCAAATTATACACATATAGCCATTTATTTATACTCGCTAAAAAAATATTTTTAACTTCCCAAAACCCATTCAGGGTGCATATATTAGCAATACATATATATATAAACTAACAAGAAGTTGGTTTTTAAAAACAAGTTGATTACTTTTATAAAAACAACCATTATGAATACTAAAAATGTACACCTCAAACTTGGCGCATATTCGGCAATGGCAGCGTCATTTATGCTTACGCACAACGATGCAGAAGCACAGATAATTTACACCGATATAATTCCAGACAGGTCGCTCATCACCGCCGGCCCTTATGACACCTTGCATTTGGATGTTGACGGAGATCTGACGACAGATTTTGTTTTTAATGTGTCTTTTTCTTATTCATCCTATGGTTCTGCCGATAATTTTAATCATATCGGCATACAAGGTTTGATGGGTGATCGTATTGCTTATACTTTTGCTTCCACAAATATTTATACAAATTTTAGTTCCTATTTGGTAGCTTCTCCATCAGCAGATTTAGCTAAACAAATAAATTTGGCCTCTCCTATTGGTCCGACACTCAATTTTAAAAATGTTGCAGAGTTATTTAATCAGGAGTGTTTTAATGCACCTTATTCCTCCGTTGGTGATTATTGCTGGACGGTAGGGTTACCATTAAATACTACAAAATATATTGGGTTTCGCCTAAAAATGGGGCCGCTAAAATACTATGGTTGGATGCGTGTTGCCGTTAAAAACATTCCCGGTGTTTATCCTGTTCCCACCTCTGTATTTATTTATGATTATGCCATTAATTGGACTCCAAACACTCCGATAAATGCAGGTGCAGGGCTCGTATGTTTAAACCCGTATCCAATAGGCACCGCTGCTGTGGCACCACATTGGGCCAAAGTGGTTTGGGAACCGATTGTTGATGTTGAAAATTATGAAGTGCAGTATCGTGCGCCCGGTGCTGCCTGGGAATTAAAAATAGTTCCTCCCGGGAAATCAAGTGTGCGGCTCAATGGTTTAGCATGTAATACAAGTTACGATTGGCAAGTGAGATCAGCATGTGATGATGGCTCCTTATCGGAGTTTTCTGAAATACAAAATTTCACAACCGCCGATTGTCGTTTAGAGGATGAGGATATAACTAATTCGGAACCTGTGGATATATTTATTAACGCTACATCGTTGCATGTTAACTTCGAAACCCCTCTCGAAACCGCTGCAAATTTAGTTGTGTATAATATGCTCGGTCAATTTATAATGAAAGCAGAATTAACAACCCAGGATAATATTATCAATTTGGATTTGCCATCAGGAATGTATGCAGTTAATGTAGTATCTGCTAATGGTGGCTCTTCGAAATTAATAACGGTTACAAAATAAAGTAGTCACATTTGTACTTTCGCAAGGGCGCAAATAAACGAGTATGATTAATGCAGACATCTTAAAACATCCGGACATTATTCGCTAATGTAAAATCCGGGTGTTTTTTTTGCATAATTGGAATTGTATTCGATAGTGGTAACAAAGGTGTAACAATAAAAATATTCAAATTATCCGACAAATATGCTGATAGCAATTCATCCAAAATTACCTATGCGCAATAAGACAACAACGAGTAACTATTATATCAACAAATTAAACTTTCGAGAATTTGGCAGCGCCGACTTTGAGGGTTACTTAATGTTGCAAAAAGACAATATCGAAATTCATTTTTTTGAATTCCAAGATCTTAACCCTCAGGAAAACTATGGACAAGTTTATATCAGAACTAATGATATCGACAAATTTTACCAATCTTTATTAGACAAAAAAATCAACATACATCCCAACGGGCCTTTAGAACTTAAAGCCTGGGGACAAAAGGAATTCTCCCTACTCGACCCCGACAATAATTTATTGACATTCGGTGAAACGTTGTAAGGAAAAATAACTAAGTTAAGGTAACATAGTTCCTTAAAAGATTCTAATTTTTTCGCACAGGTTTTTTCATTTTTTCTGACCACCAGGTATCGAACCTG
>CAZXBG010000186.1:0-6218 GCA_964638865.1 uncultured Chitinophagales bacterium
CGGGAAGTTGCGGGAAGGGAAATGAATAATAAAGGAATAATAATAAATATAAATGCAGCAATTAACTAATAGAAGCAAGGTGGTTTCCAATAAACAAATGACGTTTATGGAGAAGTTATATATTCCGGCGTTGTTGGGAGGATTGCGCATTACTATAAAACATTTTTTTAAAAAGAAAGTAACCGTTAATTACCCTGAAGAGACTCGTGAACACAGTAAAGTTTGGCGAGGATTGCACGTTTTGAAAAGAGACGATGAGGGAAGAGAAAATTGTACTGCCTGCGGATTATGTGCAATTGCTTGTCCGGCAGAAGCAATAACCATGGTTGCCGAAGAAAGAAAAAAGGGAGAGGAACATTTATATCGCGAAGAAAAATATGCCGTTGAATATAATATTGATATGTTGCGCTGTATTTTTTGCGGATTATGTGAAGAGGCTTGTCCGAAAGACGCAATATATTTGACCGATCGCATCAATTTATCCAATTATCACCGCGATCAGTTTATTTATACCAAAGATATGTTAGTGGAAGGTGTGGCAAAGGAAGATCGTATTGACATAGACATTAGAAGAAAAGGCACCCGCGAGGGAGCCAATTAATAATTAAGGAAGTAATTTGATGCACAACCAATGACCCAGATATTTTTTTATTTTCTTTCAGGGATCGCAATTGCAAGCAGCTTGTTAATGCTGTTTCAACGCAATGCAATGTACAGTGTATTGTATTTATTGGTTTGTTTTTTTGCAGTGGCTGGATTATACATTATGCTCAATGCGCAATTTCTGGCTATCGTTCATATCATAGTTTATGCCGGTGCTATTATGGTATTGTTTTTATATGTGTTGATGTTCCTCAATTTAAATACGCAGGCCACTTTTTCGAAAAGTAATCTTTTGCGTATTGCAGCAGTGCTTACCGGAGGAATGGTGTTTATTTTATTATTTGCAAGTTTTTATCAAACGCAATTAACCTATGTTGCCGATTCGCTGCATGCGGAAACAGGTTCCGTGCAAACTTTGGGAAAGGTATTATTCGATGAGTTTTTAATTCCATTCGAATTAACCAGTATTTTATTCCTTTCGGCAATGGTGGGAGTGGTAATTATGAATAAAAAGGAGTCGTCAAATGAATAATAACGGAACCTTAAGTCAGCAACTTATAACTATTCCTCTGGAGAATTATGTTGTGCTATGTTTAATATTATTCAGTATAGGTATAGTGGGTATTTTGATGCGCAGAAATCTGATCGTGGTTTTTTTAAGTATTGAGTTGATGTTGAATTCCATTAATTTAATGGCAGCAGCATTTTCATCGTATAATAATGATCCTGCCGGACAAGCATTTGTGTTTTTTATTATGGTAGTGGCAGCAGCAGAGGTTGCTATCGGTTTGGCTATGTTGGTAATGATATACCGAAATACAAAAACTTTGGATATTAACGCATTGAACAAACTAAAATGGTAAACAATTGAATCAACAAACCCTCAATATAATAGTTACCTTAATTCCTGCTTTGCCGTTGCTGGGATTTTTGATCCATATTTTTCTGAAAAATAAAGTATCTGAAAAAGTTGCAGGTTTTCACGCAAGCGCATGGATAGTAATTTCCTTTATTCTTACTTTAGTTTTGTTTTTTGAATTGCGCAATACTCCTGAAATTAATGTTCAGCTATTTAATTGGTTTAGTGTTGGGGGGATGGAAATTCCATTCGCATTTTTAATTGACCACCTCAGCATATTAATGATGCTGGTAATTACCGGTGTCGGAAGTTTGATTCATATTTATTCCATAGGTTACATGCATGGAGATGAAGGATTTAACAGGTTTTTTTCCTATCTCAATTTATTTATATTCTTCATGCTCACCCTCGTAATGGCAAATAATTATGTTCTCATGTTCGTGGGTTGGGAAGGAGTTGGATTGTGTTCTTATTTATTGATCGGATTCTGGTTTAAAAATCAGGAATACAATAAAGCAGCCAGCAAGGCTTTCATCATGAATAGAATTGGTGACCTTGCTTTATTGATAGGATTATTTTTAATGTTCCAGTATTTAGGTACTCTCACTTTTGAAGGAGTTAACAATAAACTGGATGTGAGTTCCGGAACAAGTTATGTTCCCGACATAAATATTATAACTATCATCACCATTTTATTATTTATAGGTGCTTGTGGTAAAAGTGCACAAATTCCATTGTATACCTGGTTGCCGGATGCAATGGCGGGACCTACTCCGGTGAGTGCGTTAATTCACGCTGCAACTATGGTAACTGCGGGTATTTATATGATAGTGCGCAGTAATTTATTGTTCTCACTTGCTCCAATTACCATGGATATTATTATGGTTGTTGGAATTGTTACGGCAATATTTGCGGGAAGTATAGCACTCAAACAAAATGATATTAAAAAAGTATTGGCATATTCTACCGTTAGCCAATTGGGTTTGATGTTTTTTGCAATTGGTGTTGGTGCGTATGAAGCAGCATTTTTTCATTTAATTACACATGCTTTCTTTAAAGCATTATTATTCTTAAGCGCAGGTTCTGTTATTCACGGTTTGCACGGCGAACAGGATATTCGCAAAATGGGCGGTTTGGGAAAATATATGAAAATAACCCATTGGGTTTTCGGATTTGGTGTTTTGGCGATAATGGCAGTGCCACCATTTAGCGGATTTTTTTCTAAGGATGATATTTTAGTGAGTGCTTATTTGCAAAGTCCAGTGTTGTGGGGGTTAGGATTAATTGCAGGATTATTTACGGCATTTTATATGATGCGTTTATATTATTTGGTATTCAGAGGTGAGGAGAGAATGAATGAACAAACAAAAAGTAAAATACATGAATCTCCAAAAGTAATAACAGTGCCATTGATTATTTTATGTGTGCTTGCAATAGTGGGTGGTGTGATAAATATTCCCGAATTATTTGGGGGAGATAAAATGATGATGCATTATTTAAGCGATATCGTTCCAATGCATGTACATCATTTGGATGCATCAACAGAATGGATGCTTATGGCTTTCGCAAGTGTGGCTATTATTTTAACCATAGTGGCAGTGAGAATAAAGTATTTGGAACGCAAAGTAGTTGCAGAAAATGATGCCGATATGAAGGGTTTGGGCAAATTACTCAATGCAAAATATTATGTTGATGAACTGTATAATGCTGTAATTGTAAAACCATTACACGCATTAAGTGAATTTCTATATAAAATATTCGACCTGCAAATAATTGACGGTTTAGTGAACGGTGCAGCCAGAACAACAGGCTATTTTGCAACACAATTAAAAAATTTACAAACGGGAAATATAAGTTTTTATTTATTCGCCATGGCTTTGGGCATGGGCGGAATTATCCTTTTAATTATATTGATGTAATTCATGCTGACATTATTACTCCTATTATTACCAATTGTTTCAGGACTGATCATTTATTTTCTTCCTGAAAATCTGACCAAACAATTTGCTTTGGTGTCGGCACTCGCATCTTTGGTTTTGGGAGTTGTAACTTATTTTCAGTTTGATGTAAATGGGGGAACGCAGTTTGTTATGAATTACGCATGGGTAAACATGCTGGGAATTCGTTTTCACATCGGTATGGATGGTATCAGTTTATTGATGATATTATTATCCAATATTTTATCACCCTTAATCATACTTTCTTCCTTTAAAGACAAATACGAAAATTCTAAAATATTTTATTCCTTTTTATTGATCATGCAAGGCGCAATGAACGGCGTTTTTGTTTCATTGGATATGTTTTTGTATTATATTTTCTGGGAACTTGCGCTCATACCGGCTTATTTTCTTGTATTGTGGTGGGGAAGAGGAGATAATAAAAAGATCACCGCTAAGTTTTTTATTTATACCTTGTTCGGAAGTTTATTCATGCTCATCGCCATTATCTGGCTGAGTATGCAGGGTGAAACGCCTTCTTCCGATATTTCTGCAATTTATCAATTAAATATTCCGGAGACCATACAATTGTATTTATTCCTGGCATTTATGCTGGCGTATGCAATTAAAATTCCAATTTTCCCTTTTCATACCTGGCAACCGGATACCTATACTTATTCTCCGTCGCCTGCAACTATGTTGTTAGGAGGCGTTATGTTGAAGATGGGATTATATAGTATTATTCGATGGGTAATACCTGTTGTGCCTCAAGCTGTTGAGCAATATGGAATTTATATTATCGTATTTGCTTCCATAGGAGTATTTTATGCATCGGCAATTGCCTGGGTTCAAAAAGATCTTAAAAAATTATTTGCTTATTCGAGTATAGCACACGTAGGTTTAATTACCGCAGGATTATTTACGGCTACTCAAATGGGTTTGCAGGGCGGATTAAATCAAATGCTCGCACACGGAATTAATGTTGTGGGATTATTTTATGTCTGTCAGATTTTATTCCGAAAATTCCATGATCACGACATTCATTCTATGGGAGGAATAAGAAATAAGGCGCCATTATTTGCAGGATTATTTTTGGTGATATTACTTGCAAGTGTTGCTTTACCATTAACCAATGCATTTCCGGGAGAATTTATGTTGTTGAATTCCATTTTCGGAGTGAACCCATGGTTGTGTTTATTAGCAGGTAGTGGCGTTATTTTAGGAGCTGTTTATATGTTTTCTGCTTATCGGAAAGTAATGTTGGGGGAGGTAAATAATAAAACAAATTCATTTACCGATCTTGATAGTATGGATAAATGGGTATTGATACCAATTGTGATATTAATTTTTGTTTTTGGAGTATATCCGCAATTGATAACCAACCTTACGGAACAGAGTGTGAGTGATATTATTTTACAATACCAAACAAAGATCAACGGAATAATAACTAAATAAATGACCTCAGTAATAATTTTAGCAGTAGCAGGTATTGCGTCCATGTTTGTGGGGGTGTTTAAATTTAAACGCATTGCGCTGCCGTTGGTTTTACTCGCTTGTATTGCAGCTCTATGTATCATCTTTTTAAAATTAAATGGCGGGTATGAGGATATTATTGGCAATATGTTGCAGTTTGATCCATTTTCTTATGGGTTTAGTATAATCATGATCTTATTGACCATGGGTGTATTCATTATCAGTAAATATTATTTCCGGGAGAACATGGAGCATCTGGGAGATATTTATTCGTTGTTTATATTTTCGATGATAGGGGGAATACTTTTAGTTTCTTTTCAGAGTTTGGTGATGTTGTTTATTAGTATTGAAATTTTATCAATTCCATTATATATCCTCGCTGCAAGTAACCGAAAAAATTTATTCAGCAATGAAGCGGGATTAAAATATTTTTTAATGGGTTCCTTTGCATCTTGTTTTTTATTGTTGGGAATAACCTTTGTTTACGGAACAGCGCATACTTTTGAAATGCAGGGTATATTTAATTTTATTTCTGCAGCAAATGGCGAACTTCCGGCTTTGTTTATTACCGGATGTTTTTTAATTCTCGGTGCTTTTATTTTTAAAATTTCGGCAGTGCCATTTCATTTCTGGGCACCTGACGTATATGAGGGTTCTCCAAGTGTTATCACTGCATTTATGGCAACAGTGGTAAAAACTGCAGCCTTTGGCGGATTGATAAGATTTATAGTTATGTCGGGCCTTATCCAAACAGATAATTGGCAGGAAATTGTAACCGTAGTTGCAATACTCACATTAATTGTAGGTAATGTAACCGCCCTATATCAAACTAACTTCAAAAGATTATTAGCCTATTCCGGAATTGCAAATGCAGGTTACGTATTAGTTGCAGTTGCAACATTGCAGGTAAACACCTACGAATATGTTTTATATTATTTAGCTTCTTATGGCGTTGCCAGTATTTTAGCATTTACTATTTATTCCATTATTAAAGATCATACAGGAATAAATACTATTGAAGGATTAAAAGGACTTTTTGTCAAAAATAAAATGCTTGCTGTTACGCTTGCTTTTGCCATGTTGTCGCTGGCAGGTATTCCTCCTTTAGCGGGCTTCTTCGGAAAATATGCCGTATTCGCAAATGCTATTCAGGCTGAGGAGATCTGGTTGGTTGTTGTGGCGATATTGACCTCCCTTGTAGGGGTATTTTATTATTTCCGGGTTATGGCAAATGCTTTTAATACACAGGGGGAAATTCCGGTGGTGCCAATCCATTTTGGGTATAAATTAGTGTTGATATTGGGTGTCATCATACTTCTGGTACTTGGTTTAATGCCGGATCTGAT
>CAZXBG010000187.1:0-2553 GCA_964638865.1 uncultured Chitinophagales bacterium
GTTGTAAATTATATGAACAGGAATTTAAATAAAATACTGATTTATTAAAACTGAATTTATAATATATTGTATTGCATTTAATAATGAAAAAACAGGCTGATATTTTCAATTAAATTTTTTTCTTATTGTTTAAATTTAAATATCGAATAAACATTTGAAAAGCAATACATAGTATTTTTTTTTTGTAAAAACCGACAGTGCATTTTTTTATTTTCTTACCTGAGCAGCATTTTATATGCAGCATTGATAATAAAATTTATTTGTTATAAATTCAAGTTAATCCACAGGCATGTTTAAATCGACTAATTTTTAACACAAATATTTTTTAAAAACCGGAAAGTATGTATTACTTTAGGCACTTAATTGAAATTTAATCATTCAATAATTGGGCATTATGATAAAACACCTACCAAAACTTCTCAAACGTGTATTAATTTTATTGGCATTTATTTCTACACGGAGTGTTTTCGCCGGAGGCGACAACAACTATTACATTTACTCAAATGCTTACGGTGGTTATGAACCCTGGTATACTACCTCAAATACGGAAGCTATGAATGCTGTTTTCGGTGTTGGTGGATGGTTTCAGGATTTCTTTGAAACCTGTGATCCGGAATTTGTCTTTTCCTCTAATACCAACTTTGTGTTTTTGGAGGGATCTGATGGTTTTGCAGATGAACTGGAATCTTTTCTATCTGTAAACTCTGCTCTTATTGAGACCTGGGTAACCGATGGAGGAAGACTTCTGCTCAATTCTGCTCCAAATGAAGGCGACGGAATGCCCTTTTATTTTGGTGACGTGAACCTTACCTACTGGGGGGGCTCAGGTGATGTGACGGCAACAGATGATACTCACCCTATTTTTAACGGTCCTTATACACCTACGGGTCTTGATTGGACAGGTTCTTCCTTTTCACATGCAAGTGTTTCCGGTACAGACATTACACCTTTAATTATTGACTCCTTTACCCCTTCAACTGTTGCACTTTCTGAAGGAAGATACGGAGCAAACGGGATTGTTTGTTTCGGAGGAATGACAACTTCCAACTTCCATTACCCAAGTTTTGAAGCTACTAACCTTTTGTGGAACATTATTTATTATCTTGGATTTTATGAAATTCCTGATCATGATATGGCCACTTTAACTTTGGTAAATCCTAGCAATGGGTGCGGAATGGGTGTTGAAGATGTTATTGTCAATTTCAAAAATTATGGCACGAACGATGAAACAAGTGTTTCCGTAAGTTATCAATTAGGCGCAGGTCCGGTTGTAACTGATATTATTGCAGGTCCTATTGCAGCCGGATCCACTTATACACATACTTTTTCAGTTCCTGCCGATGTTGCTGCGCTTGGAACTTACGATTTTCTGGTTTGGTGTTCATTGCCAACTGACGAAGACCCTACAAATGACGAATTAGCGGAAACAGTTGAAAATATTCCTGTTATTACCTCCTTCCCTTATTATGAAGATTATGAAGATGGTGCCGCAGGCTGGACACTTGGGGGTGCTTCAAGTTCATGGGAACTTGGTGACCCTGCAGGAATTGCAATTGTTGGCCCACCTCCTGCCACGCCGGGAAGTTTGAATTCGTGGACCACAAGTCTCACAGGATATTATAATGACAATGAAAAATCATATGTAATCTCTCCTTGTCTTGATTTTACCTCCTTAGTTTTCCCTTACCTCGAAATGGATATCAACTGGGATACTCAGATGTATTCTGATGGCGCAAAGGTGCAATATTCTATAGATGCAGGTTATACCTGGAGTGATCTTGGAGCTGTTGGTACCGGTATAAACTGGTTCAATTCTTATTATGTTTATGGAATGTGGCCCGATTTCTATATGACAGACTATAGAGGTTGGGATGGAAATAGTGGTGGATGGAAGCATGCATATCAGGACCTTTCTTTCCTTGCAGGTCAGCCTTCTGTAAAGATCAGGATAGTATTTGCTGCAGATTCCTATTGGAGTTATTATGATGGTTTTGCTTTCGATAACTTTAAAGTTGCCGATCTTTTCCCGAACGACGTTGGAGTTGCATCTATTTATGCACCAAACTCAGGACCTTCATTATCCGCTGTTGAACCTGTTTCCGTTGTAATCAAAAATTACGGAACCCTTCCTCAATCAGGATTTGAAGTTTCTTATCAAATGGACGGAGGTCCAATTGTAACGGAAACCTTTACCGGAACTGTTGATCCGGGATTAACTGCAATACATTATTTCGCTACTTCTGAAGATCTTTCTGCTGATGGTGATTATGATTTCATTGCCTGGACTGATCTCGGAACAGATGAAGACCTTTATAATGATACTATTACGGAAACTATAAGCAACTTGCTTCCAATAACCGGAACCAGTGCCTATTATATTTATAGCAATACTACAGGCGGTGAGCCATGGTATACTACTACTAACTCTGCTGACATGGATGCAGTTTTTGGTGTTGGTGAATGGACACTAGATTTTTATGAAACATTGGATCCTGCTGTTGTTTTTGGCTCAGGAACATGTTTTGTATTTATGGAGGGTTCTGATGGGCATGC
>CAZXBG010000187.1:2653-6179 GCA_964638865.1 uncultured Chitinophagales bacterium
TGTTCTGAAAAATCATGGGGAGCAGGTAGTGTTATTTTTGGAGGTATGACTGTTACCTATTTCCACTATCCTTCTGTTGAAGCGGATAATTTCCGTAAAAACATTATCGCTTATTTGGCTACATGTACATTGTCGGATCATGATATGGGTGTTCAATCTGCTTTATCACCTGTTTCCTCTTGCGGTCTATCTTCCGATGAAGACGTTACTATAAAAGTTAAAAACTATGGTTTCCTTCCTCAAACAGATGTGCAAGTTAGTTATCAGGTTAATCTAGGTCCAATTGTAACGGAAACTGTTCCGGGAACAATTGACGTTGGAGCCTCTGTTGACTATACATTTGCAGCAGGTGCCGATTTGGCTGCTATTGGAAGTTATAACATTATTACTTGGACAGATTTACCACTGGATACAATCTATTCCAACGATACTACCTATTATACTATTGATAATGTACCAAACATTACTTCTTTCCCATACTATCAAGATTTTGAATCCGGAAGTGGTGGATGGTTAGAAGGTGGTGGAGGATCTACCTGGGAATTAGGTAGTCCCGCCGGTTTTGCTATTACAGGACCGCCACCTACAACCCCGGGAAGTTTATTCTCCTGGACAACAGATCTCGACGGTTATTATAACAATAATGAAAAATCTTATATCACTTCTCCTTGTATGGATTTTACACCTCTTGTATTACCATATATAGAATTTGATGTAAACTGGGATATTCAGATGTATTCTGATGGTTCCAAAGTACAATATACTTTAGATGAAGGTGCAAGTTGGAACGACTTAGGAACAGTTGGCGATGGTGTTAACTGGTATAATAGTTATTACTGCTATGGCATGTGGCCAACTTTCTATATTTCTGATTATCGCGGATGGGATGGAAGCAGTGCGGGATGGAAAAAAGCGCATTTTGATATGAGTTTCTTAGCCGGTGAAACTTCTGTTCGTTTTAGATTCGTATTTGCTTCCGATGGTTATTGGAACTTAAATGATGGTATCGCTTTCGATAACGTGAAGATCCAAGATCCTTATGCTAATGATATTGGTGTTGTAGATGTAATAACACCAAACTCTGCAGTTGATCTTTCCGGATCTGAAATTGTGAGCGTTTTATTACAAAATTTCGGAACATTAGAACAAAGCGGATTCGATGTTGCCTATAAAGTAGGTGCAGGTTCAGTTCATACTGAATTCTTCCCTGGCGTATTGCCTGTTGGCGGAACTGCTATAATGACCTTTGCTGCAACAGAAGATTTTGCTGCTGACGGTGCTTATGCTTTCACAGCCTGGACAGAATTAGCTACTGATGCTGATCTTACAAATGATACACTTGACGCAACAATTATTAATTTATTGCCTGTAACCGGAACTGATGCTTACTACATTTATTCAAATGTTTATGGAGGTTCAGAACCTTGGTATGTAACATCCAACTCTGAAGGTATGGATGCAGTATTTGGTGACGACGGATGGTTCTTGGAATATGTTGAAACGCTAGATGTTTTTGAGGTGTTTGATGAAAATACATGTTTTGTTTACCTTGAAGGTTCTGACGGTCAAGCAAATGAGTTGGAAACTTTCCTGACAAATAATGGTGATTTCGTTGAAAACTGGGTTGCTTCCGGTGGAAATCTATTGTTAAATTCTGCTCCAAATGAAGGTGATGGAATGGACTTCGGATTTGATGGTGTTGATCTGTTCTACGGCTGGTATGCAGGAAGCGTTACGGCTTATGATGCCGCTCATCCAATATTTAATGGTCCTTTCACTCCTATTACCACAGACTATACCGGTGGTAGTTTCGGACATGCATCTGTATCAGGTGGTTCAATTGAACCTATCATAATAGATAGTTATGATGCTTCCAGATATATACTTGCGGATAAAGGTTGGGGTGATGGACATGTAATATTCGGTGGTATGACTCCGCCTTATTTCCATTCACCTGCACCTGATGCGCAGAATTTGTTGCAAAACATCTACGATTACATAAAACTTTGCGCACCGGTTGATATTGGAGTAATTGAACTCCTTTCACCTGAAGGTGGCTGTGGTATGGGTTTAGAAGAAATTTCTATTACTATAGAAAACTTTGGTCCATCAACAGTTTCTACTTTCCCTGTTAAATATCAGGTTGGTGTTGGTCCTATCGAGTCGGCTTTTGCAACTGTAACTATCACGCCGGGCGGAACTGGAACCTATACATTTGATGTAGACTACGACTTTACCGCTCCCGGTGATTATGATGTTTGTGTTTGGACAGATATAAGCGGTGATGAAGATGAAACAAACGATATGTTGTGTGTTACTATTACTACTTTAGAAACACCAACAATTGAACTTGGACCTAACATGACCGTTTGCGACGAGGTTACACTTGACGCAGTAAATGTTGGAAGTACTTATTTATGGAGTACTGGCGAAACAACACAAACAATAACTGTAACAGTTACAGGTATTTATAGTGTTACCATCACGAATCCAACTACAGGATGTTCCATTACCGATAACGTTTCCGTTACCGTTAACTACACTCCTGTTGCAAACTTCACCTATACTGCTACCGGTTTAACAGTGGTGTTCACTAACACATCAACTGACGGTGCATCATATAGCTGGAGCTTCGGAGATGGAGGAACTTCTACAACCGCAAATCCTTCACATACTTATGCTGTTGAAGGTGCTTATACTGTAACTCTTACAGTTACAAATGGTTGTGGAACCGACTTCTATAGTGTTGTGATAGAACTTGGCAACGATGTTAAAGATATCACTTTAGCTGATGCCGTAACTATACATCCGAATCCAACCAGTGATGTTGCAAATGTTTCAATAGAATTTGCTGAATCAAAAGAAATAAGACTCGAATTGCTAAATAGCCTTGGACAAATTGTATGGAGTAATTCCCCTTCTACAGTTGTTTCTGCTGCTTATACAATCGACATGACCACTTTTGCAGCCGGAGTTTATCAGTTAAATATTATTAGTGGAAGCGATAGCGCATCTAAACCAATAGTTTTAACGAAGTAAACCAATAAAGATTTCTAAAAAAGAGGCTTCAAATTTTGAAGCCTCTTTTTTTTGGTGCGTCAAGCATGAGTATCAGCTATAGGGTTTAAGTCCCGAATGCACTTTACAGTAAGGAGCATTAGCCAACGGCAAGGGTGTCCTTTGTAAGAAGGTATCTGAAGGAAGCTTTAGGCAAACGTTTGAGCTGACGAACAGAAACTGTATATAAGGCGGAATGATAAGGGTGATGTTGCCAAAGAAACAAAAGCCCAATTACTGTATGGATTATCATTTTGTAAATACAGCAGCTACATGAACGGGAAGCGGATACTCTTACCTTGAGAGATCTGAAAATCAGATGCAACAACAGGTGTTAGAAACAAAACATAACACATTGGTATTATCAGAAGTCAGCAAAAGCCATAGTAGTCAGGTAACGAGCCTTGATAGATACAAGGAGGTCTCACAAAATAACGAAGGGCGGAATGTTAGAAGGCAAAGGAATCAA
>CAZXBG010000188.1:0-6079 GCA_964638865.1 uncultured Chitinophagales bacterium
CATTACTCATTACTCATTACTCATTACTCATTACTCATTACTCATTACTCATTATATTTGTCTTCTATGAAAAAGCCTTTCAAAAAGCCCTTATTCAAAAAACTCCTCCTCTGGGGAACTGCCTGTTTTGCTGCAGGAATTTTGTTCACTTTATTTATCAGTTATTTCATGAGCAAAACTGCGGCGGATCAAATTTACAGTGATGTAAATAAAATTCCGGCAAAGGATGTTGCTGTTGTTTTAGGAACTTCCAGATATATGCTAAATGGATATCAGAACCAATATTTTACTTATCGCATGAATGCTGCTGCTGAATTATATCACGCAGGCAAAATAAAAAAAATATTAGTGAGTGGAGATAATAGTGTATCAAATTACAACGAGCCGCTTGAAATGTTTAGTGCCTTAATTGAAATGGGTGTTGATCCGGAGGATATCGTTTTAGATTTTGCAGGTTTTAGAACCTTTGATTCCATGGTGCGGGCAAAGGAGGTTTTCGGATTAAAAACTTTTATAGTGGTATCGCAGGAATTTCACTGCGAACGCGCTATTTATATTGCAAATGCAAAAGATATTAACGTTACGGCCTACATTGCAACAGATCCGTATAGCTCCTCAAAAACAACCTGGAGAGAATATCCTGCAAGGGTTAGCGCATTTTTAGATTGTTATATCATCAAAACAAAACCACATTTTCTCGGTGAAAAAATTGATGTGATGGCGGGAATTTAATTTCCTTTTAACGAAAAAATAATTCCAAAAATAATAACATGCAAAATCTACAATATTTTATATTATTTGCAGGGGCATGGGCATTAATTAATGGAATTCTTCACGACATATTTGTATTAAAAGAGCGAAGACCTTTTAATCGCGATCTGATAAGACTTTTAATTGACGGTCATCTATTAATTTTTTCAGGCATATTTTATTTTGTAAGTGCGAAGGGAATTTTACAGGGAGAAAAAACAGCGTTTCTGATATGTATATTTAACGCCATTTTTTTATTGGGATATTGTGCTTTTATATTTAAAATTCTTCGTTCCTTTGGCACGATTCTTATCAATTTAATAGCCTTGATTTGGCTATTAGTTGTTTTTATTTAACTTTATAACTTAAACTTCAACAACATGAAAAAATTGGCAGGTATAATTTGTATTTTATGCGTTTCGATGTCACTTAATGCTCAAACATGGCAAGATGCGTGTTTGGGTGGTTGGATAAACGGCGATGGCGACGGGAAAATAATGATCTACAAAGAAGGAGATAAATACTACGGGAAAATTACTTGGTTGCGCGAACCCAATGAAGAGGACGGAACACCTAAGGTAGATAATGAAAATCCGGACAAGGCCAAACAAAAACAACCCGTTATGGGACTTGTGATACTTAAGAACTTCACCTTTGAAGAGGGTTTCTGGAAGAACGGAAGCATCTACGATCCAAAAAACGGCAGAACTTATGACTGCGAAATGTGGTTAGATGGTAAAGACAAATTGAAGATTCGCGGTTATTGGGGCATTGTGTATCGCACCGAAACCTGGACCAAGGCAAAATAAGTTCAACATACTCTTTTATTATACTTTATGAAATTGTTTATCACCTCCCTGTTTTTTTTATTCTTGCATCCCGGTGCAAAAGCGCAGGGAAATGCGGATGCCGCCATTGGAAAATGGATGTCGGATAATGGACGACTGATTGTTGAAATTTATAAATCAGGAAATAAATATTACGGTAAAATAAATTGGATCTATATTCAAATTGATTCCGAAACCGGAAAACCGAGAACTGATGTAGAAAACCCGGATGTATCAAAAAAAAATGTTCCGATTATTGGTTTAGTAGTATTAAAAAACTTTGAATTTATAGATGGTTTTTGGCAAAACGGAACAGTTTATAATTCACAAAATGGAAAAACCTACGACTGTGAATTTTGGATGGAAGGAAAAAATAAACTGGTATTGCGCGGGCATTGGGGATTTGTTTATCACACCGAATACTGGACGCGAAAAGAATAAAAAAAAGCGGAAATTAATTCCGCTTTTTTTTTATTTAAGTTTTTACTTTTTTAAACTTCCGGTCACATCATAATTAATATTATCTTGACCTGATTTCACCCAAACAACTTTACCATTGAGTTTTTCATCAATAATAGTTGCGGTAAAATCCATATGTCCATTTTCAGCACTTTGGAAATTACATTCCATCGTTATTTTACCATCCTGTTCCCATGCTTTATAGGGTGATTTAGAAAAGCCATACGACTCACAACTTGCACTTCTCAGCGTTCCGCCTTCGAATGTCCAATCCTCATCATAAGCTGTTTCAGGTTTACCGGGTTCCATAGTATTTGTTAAGAAAATTTTTCCGTCGAGCGAAACTTCTTTTTTCTCCGGCAATAATCCTGTTTTTCCATTAAAGGTATAATACATATCAGGCTGACCTGCTTTTTTCCAAACCATGGTGCCGTGAATACTGTCGCTCATTACCATACCTGTCTAGGTCATTGTTCCTTCTGAGGAACTTGGCATTTCTGCTTCAAATGTAAAGTTTTCGCCGGCTTTTTTTGCCGAATAAGTTGTGGATTTAAATCCGTAATCATGACATTGCAAATTGTCGAAAATGCTATCCTTAAAAATCATTTGTTCTACTACTGCGGTTTCCGGTTTATCTTTTTCCATCGTAGCAATTACAAATTGTTTATCGCCAATTATTACATTTTCAGGCGTGGCCTGTGAACAGGAATAAAAGGGTGAAAAAAAACATGATCAATAAGGCTGAGCCCGATTTTGGTTTAGTTTTAGTTAACATAGTAGTGCGTTTAAGTTAAATAAAAAACGGGTTTCCAGAATTGGAGTTCCGAAAAATTATCCTTACCAAATATACAAACTATTTACAAAGAAATTGTACCAAATCCGGTATACCTGTGCAACACTTCCGGTAAATTGATGGCGTTCTCTGTTTGATTATTTTCCAACAAAGCAGCAACTATCCTCGGCAATGCCAAAGCACTTCCGTTTAATGTGTGCACCAATTTATTTTTACCATCTGCCGCATCCTTGAATCGGCATTTCATCCGGTTGGATTGAAAGGTTTCGAAATTAGAAACAGAACTCACTTCCAGCCATCTTTTTTGTGCTGCAGAATACACTTCAAAATCGTAGGTAATTGCAGAAGAAAATCCCATATCGCCGCCACATAATCTTAAAATTCGATACGGTAATTGTAAAGAGATAATGATATCCTCCACATGTTTTACCATTTTTTCCAATAAGATATCCGATTGATCAGGGTGCGCAATTTGTACTATTTCCACTTTATCAAATTGATGTAAACGATTTAATCCGCGTACGTCTTTACCATAACTTCCTGCTTCTCTTCTGAAACAAGGAGTGTAAGCCGTCATTTTAATTGGAAGTTCATCCTCCCGCACAATTACATCGCGATAAATATTTGTAATGGGTACTTCTGCTGTGGGAATTAAGAAATAATTATCCTCTACTGCGTGATACATCTGTCCCTCTTTATCGGGCAATTGACCGGTTCCAAATCCGGAAGCTTCATTTATCATTAATGGCGGAATATATTCTGTATAACCCGCTTCGGTTGCCCTGTCTAGAAAAAATGCGATAAGTGCACGCTGCAATTTTGCGCCTTTGCCTATATATACCGGAAATCCGCTTCCTGTAATTTTATTCCCTAATTCAAAGTCAATTAAATTGTAAGTAGTAGTGAGTTCCCAATGTGGTTGCGGTTCAAAATTAAATTCCGGAACTATTCCACCTTTTTTCATTTCTACATTTTCTTCCGGATTTAAACCTGCAGGTACAATTTCCTGCGGGAGATTTGGAAGACTTAATAATATCTCTTTTATTTTTTCTGTGTTGAGATTGTGATTATTTTCAATTTCAGTGGTTTTTATTTTCAGCTCTGCGATAAGTGATTTCATTACTTCTGCTTCCTCTTTTTTTCCCTGGCCCATCATTTTTCCAATTTCTTTGGATGTACTGTTTATTTCTGCGAGCGTATTATCGAGATCTGTCTGAATTTTTTTTCTGTCGTCGTCCAATAACAATATGGTATCGATAATGTGAACATCGAATTTATTTCTTTTTGCTAATCGTTTTTTCGCAGTTTCTGTATTCGCTCTCAAGTAATTTATATCTAACATAAACACTAATTTGGGGGCAAATATAACCTGTATTTTGGTGGCTGAAATGCCCAAAGGGAGGTGTTTTCCCTTAAATTCATTGTAAACATTGCCATAAGTGACATAGTTTTTGCTGTTTTTTTTGTTTTTTTAAAATATCCGCCTTATCATTGCACCGTAAAGTCCTCGAAGTAAGTAGCGGACATCTCGTCTGAATATTTCAAAACAGGTTTATTCAGTTAATTTTTTCTCAACTTTTCGTTTTTTAATAAATCGACGTACTGTTAAATTTTTTGAATTTTTTTCTAACCAATATAAGCTTTTATGTATACTGAAGCACAGTTGAACGATATGCTCGTTCCTGAACTGAGAGAGATCGCTGATCCATTCCATATTCCGAATTATAAAAAGATGGGCAAGAGCGAATTAGTGGGTGCTATTGTTGATGCACAAATTTCGTCAGAAGCAGATAAAAAGGACCGCAAACGCGTTCTTCGTCCCCGCAAGAAAAAGGATACTCCTGTTGACAACGAGGTTTCCGATAAGTTCAGTAACCCGCAGTTATCCTTTGAAGAGGACCTGCCTGAAGAAGAACCTAAAAAAGAGGAGCAGATTGAAAAGCCTCAGGTAGATCAGGTAAATGAAACGACAGAAACTCCTGCGAAGGATGAAATGCAAATGCCGCAATATCCTAAAAAGAACCGCGAAGGTCGTTTTAATATCGATCTGGATGGAGCTGTTCCCGGCGAAGGCGTTCTGGAAATGATGCCCGACGGATACGGATTTTTGCGCAGTGCCGACTACAATTATCTTACTTCCCCAGATGATATTTATGTTTCTCCCTCACAAATAAAACTTTTTGGATTAAAGACCGGCGACTGGGTTGCGGGTTTTATCCGTCCTCCGAAAGAAGGAGAAAAATATTTCGCATTGTTGCGTGTTGAAACAATCAACGGCCGTGATCCGAAAGAAATTCGCGACAGAGTGCCTTTCGATTATCTTACTCCGCTTTTCCCGGATGAAAAATTGAATTTGGTTTATAGTGCCACTGATTATTCCACCCGTGTTATCGATCTTTTTACACCAATAGGTAAAGGTCAGCGCGGAATGATAGTAGCTCAACCAAAAGTGGGTAAAACCTTTTTGTTGAAGTCTATTGCAAATGCAATTGCACAAAACCACCCTGAAATTTATCTGATTGTATTATTAATTGATGAGCGCCCGGAAGAGGTTACTGATATGGAACGCAGTGTAAATGCAGAAGTTGTGGCAAGTACTTTCGACGAACCTGCAGATAAACACGTTAAGGTTTCCAGTATTGTTTTACAAAAAGCTAAACGTATGGTGGAATGCGGACAGGATGTTGTTATCCTGCTCGATTCGATAACGCGTCTAGCACGTGCACATAACACGGTGGCTCCTTCATCAGGAAAAGTATTATCGGGAGGTGTGGAGGCCAATGCGATGCAAAAACCAAAACAGTTTTTTGGAGCTGCGCGTAATATTGAAAACGGTGGTTCGTTAACTATTCTTGCAACGGCTCTTATTGATACAGGAAGCAAAATGGATGAGGTAATTTTTGAGGAGTTTAAAGGAACCGGTAATATGGAACTTCAACTCGACAGAAAATTATTTAACAAACGTATATTCCCGAGTGTGGATGTAACTGCAAGTTCTACGCGAAGAGATGATCTGTTACATGAAAAAGATGTATTAAAACGGATATGGGTTTTAAGAAATCATCTTGCCGATATGAACACCGAAGAAAGCATGCAATTTATTTTACAAAACATGCGCGGAACCAGAAGCAACGAAGAGTTTTTAGCTACGATGAACGGATAATTATTTAATAAAGTAATATTTTAAAATGCAGCGCAATTGTGCTGCATTTTTTATTTATCTGCATTTCGTCCCGTGGGAAAATAATGG
>CAZXBG010000189.1:0-5832 GCA_964638865.1 uncultured Chitinophagales bacterium
ATTAACTGTCTGTCCAATAAAATATCTGCCTCCATTATCATCATCCTTACTCGATATCTGCTCTCATAAAATTTGGATTTAAATCGTTTTGATCCTTCCCCCCAAAACAGGATCTTGAGCGCATCCTGGTAAAATCGTTTTTTGAGCATGGAAAAAGCAGCACCGGTTTTGCTGCCCATAAGATCGGCTGCTTCCTTGTCACTTTTTGGGCTTTTTTCGAGGGTAATTTCAAATAGTTTATTTCTTAATATGGTATCTTGTCTGCTGTTTATTGCATAATACTTGCGTAAGGAGGCTATCTCATTTGGTGAAAATGTTTGTATAAGTTGCGTTATTTTTTTCATATTTTTGTTACTTATTGCGTAATAAACACTGTTTACCTTTGTCACTAATTACTACCTGTTTGCACACACAAAACGGTTTTGTTTACTTCCCTTTTTTACAATAGTATGTATTCTTGTTTACCCTTTCGACCATGCTTTTGCGTGTATAATACGAATTATTCAGTTTAACAATACAAATAACAGCTAAATTAACTTAACCTTCAAAATTCAACATTATGGCAATCATCTTTTCTATTTTAATGTCTTTGGGAATCTTTTCTGACAATTCTAACAACAATGGTAACATTCAATACAATGATGCGCAAAATCATCATTCCGATGTGAATGCCCGCGGAGCAGGTTGGGATACTGAAATAGGTGGTTGATTAATCTTTCCATCTAGTCTAACTAGGACTTAAGACCTTTCCAAAATTTAGGTAAAGGTAATAAACCTCTACGTGTTAACTTTTACCGCGTATTATTTAGATAATTTGTTGATTATCAAAATGATATGGCTTCGTTATGTACAGAATGCTCTGTTTAATTGGCTTCGTTTTTTCCTTGCGTATACTTTTTTTTGGAGTGACCTTGCATCCATTATCAGAACAACCAAAAAAAAACGGGTATATGCTTCACACATTATTAAAAAACGAGCCATTAAAAAGCGAAATGTTGATCCCGATCAAAACATCGCTTGAACACATGTATTGTCACCACGACGGTTGGAAATTGTACAACAAATACAACTGGACGAACAAGTGTTTTGATTTTCTTCTACAGAAGGAATCGCAAACCGGCACAGAGCGGGTTATTGTAAGTGTAAACTTAGATAACCAGGTAACACGACACCATTACGACAATTTGCAAAAGCTGTCGAAACGCTTGAACAACGGTAGTAAATCACCCGTAAAAAAGATTCTAATATTTGACAACCCCGTAGCATTTGAAGCTGCACCGGCTGATGTAGAGCTGATTTCAGTGAACGAATTGCTAAATGCAAGGCTACGGGCCACGGAGCCAAAGCTTGTTGCTTGATTTAACCCTTAAGGATTTCGTGGCCCATTTTATCCCTCTTGGTTAGGAGGTAAGACTCATTGTGAGAGTTAGGGGCAATCTCTATCTTGATATTGTCCACAATTTCTAACCCGTAACCCTTCAAAGCTACCCGCTTTTTAGGGTTATTCGTTATTAGTTTCAGTTTTCGAATACCGAGATTACGCAGAATTTGAGCACCTACGCCGTAATCGCGTTGGTCCATCGTAAACCCGAGTTCTAAATTAGCTTGCACGGTATCTAATCCGTTTTCCTGCAACTTATAGGCTTTCAATTTATTTAAAAGTCCAATTCCCCTGCCCTCTTGTTGCATATATAATAATACTCCGGTTCCGTTTTTTTCAATCATTTTCATGGCTGCATGCAGTTGATCACCGCAATCGCAGCGTAGAGAACCAAGTATATCTCCAGTTGCACAAGAAGAGTGCACACGCACCATAACTGCATCGTGCTCATTCCACGTTCCTTTAACCAAAGCGAGATGCACTTCTCCGGTGGTGGTTTGAGTATAAGCGTGTAATTCAAAATTCCCGAATTTAGTTGGAAGTGTAACGGAAACTTCTTTCGTGATCAAAGATTCTTTTTGGAGGCGGTATTCCACAAGATCTTTTATGGAAATAATTTTAAGGTTGTGTTTTTCTGCAACTTTAATCAGATCGGGCAATCGCGCCATGGTACCATCCTCGTTCATGATCTCCACCAAAACTCCAGCCGGTTCAAAACCTGCGTAACGCGCAAGGTCAATGGTGGCTTCCGTATGACCGGTTCTGCGCAATACACCGCCCTTTTTTGCACGTAAAGGAAAAATATGTCCCGGACGAGCAAGGTCTTTAGCCTCAATTTCAGGATTAATAAGGGCCTTAACTGTTAAAGATCTGTCGGCAGATGAAATTCCTGTGGTGCAACCGTGACCGATAAGATCTACCGAAACCGTAAATTGTGTGGAATGTAACGCTGTATTATCATCCACCATTAAATTTAAACCCAACTCTTCACACCGATCCTCTATTAAGGGAGCACAGATCAAACCTCTTCCATGCGTAGCCATAAAATTGATGATCTCGGGAGTGGCATTGCGCGCAGCAGTGATGAAATCGCCTTCGTTTTCGCGGTTTTCGTCATCTACCACAATGATGAGTTTGCCGTTTTTTATATCTTCTATCGCTTCCGGGATAGTATTTAATTTTATTTGATCCATGTCGTTTTTTCGTGTTTATTCAATGTTTCGTTGTGTGGGATTCCAAACATTTGTCCTGATCCCTTTCACCCATTTTATAAATCCAAGCAGCAATGCGAGGTTCATCATATAAAAATAAGCGATCAATCGGAGTGCAAAGTTATGGATATTTACGCTGCTGAACACCTTATCTATAAGCGGGGAAATTAATCCGAACAATTGCAAAAAGAACAGTATCCGGTAAAATAAGTTCTGCTCCAATAAAAATGCATTTGCAACTAAGGCAATAATGAGGAAGAAAGGCCCTTTCCAGCGCAATACCTTATGCGACAAAAAACTAAATCCTGCCCCGCGGAATGGATTTTTAAGCAAACCATAAAAAACAGCAAGATTTTGGAAATTTCCGGCGGAGATTCTGATCTTTCTCTTGAATTCCTCCTGTACCAAATTCGACACATCTTCATATACTTTGGCCTCGGGATCACTGATTGATAATTTTCCGGAACTAATGACCCCTAAAGTGATAAAAAAATCCTCCATCAAAAAATTTTGCGGGATTTTACTAAACAGTTCTGCCCGAATGGCATAACAGGCACCAAAGGCGCCCATCATTGTTCCCCATATCAACCCTTCCTGATATTTTATCTTGTTTTCGCGTCGGATATATGTTTCTTCCTGAAAAGAAATACCCTCTTTTTGTAATCCGGTGTTAACCACATTTGCTCCGACCAGACCAATCTGTTCATTTTTAAAATGTCGGACCAAATAAGGAATCGTATTTTCATCAAACAAAATATTTGCATCTGTAAGGATGTAAATATGCCCGTTTACTTCCGGGATCAATGCGTTGATGATGTTCGATTTACCACTTCTCCCCTCAAATTTTTTAAATTGAATATTAAATCCCTCCTTAATAAAATTTTCAATGATATTATTTGTTCTATCCGTAGAACCATCAGACCCAATTACCAATTCGAGTTTATCGGCAGGATAGTTTGTTGCAAAAACCGTTTTGATCTTTTTTTCCAAAACTTTTTCTTCATTGTACACCGACATAATAACACTCACCATTGGTTGATCCTTTATTGAAATTTCCGGTGCTATTATTTTTTTCCCGGCCGAAAGCATATTTAATATCAACGGATAAAAAATATAACTATGGAATAAACACAGCACACAAAACCAGAATAAAATTTGCCAGATCAACATTTATAGATTGGAATAAAATTGGGTTAATTGTTTTGTTAGAGTGATATTATTTAAGTGTTGCATAACAAATTGTTTCGCTGCTTTAGCCTTATGTATTGTATCCACTTTATTATTGAGCATATCACTTAACATTCGAATAAATTCAACCTCAGAAACGGCAACGGAAATATGTTCATCCACTCCTGTTGGCATGCCTTCTGCACCTTTAACAGTCGTTATTACAGGTTTTCCAACCGCCATGGCTTCCATGATCTTGAGTTTCATTCCGCTGCCGGATAATAAAGGTACTATACAAATAAATTTATCCTGAATAAATTCAAAGGCATTTGGAACTTCGCCGTAAAATTTTATTCCAGGTATACCGGATATTTTTTCTCCGAGCCAGGCTGGTGCATTTCTGCCTGCTATATGTAATTGGATGTCGGAGAAAAGGTTTTTTATGACAGGGAATATTTTCTTAATAAACCATAATAATCCTTCTGTGTTAGGAAGCCAATCCAACCCTCCAATAAAATAAAGATCAATTCCTTTTACTTCCGGCGTATTGTCAGGAATATTTTCAATGTCTATACCTGTAGGAGAATAATGCACCTGAAATTGATTGGAAATGTTTTTATAATGAACAGTATCTGATATGGAAATTGGAACAATTGCATCTACATTTTTTACAATTAAATTTTCATAGCGGAACAATTTTTTAGACTGTAATTGTAAATACCATTTTTTAACCGGGTTTTTAGAATTTGCAGCAATATTTTTCCATATCTCCCCTTCCTGATTATGGCTTCTGTAAACGAATTTAGTGTTGAAACTTTTGGGTATAGAAGTTAAATATTGGATAAGATATAACCCTTCTGCCTGAATAATATCAAAATTTTCATTTTTCACTATTGATATTAATTTTGACAAATATTCATTGCTAAAGAATTTTTCTGTGTGATAGGGAATGTTTTTTACCAGATTTAATAGGGCATTCCATGGTTTTACGTTCGAATTCACCCAAACTGATTGAAATTGGATGTCATAAAAACCGCCTAACTGAATTTTTTCGGCATCAAAATGATGTTTTGGGGTGTTCATATAAAGAACGGTAACCCGATTGCCGTTCGCAGCCAAACCCTTTGCCATTTGCAAGATGGCAATGGCTTCACCGTCCTTTGGCGGCCATGGATTTTTTTTAGCGAGCAGCAATATATTCATGTACTGCCGCAAAATTAAGCATTCCACAATCAGCCATGAATACGTATTTTTGCGCCGCATATGATAGGGAATAAAAAAATAGTGATCGTTTTACCGGCTTATAATGCCGCTAAAACACTGGAACAAACCTATGCGGAAATTCCCATGGATATTGTGGATGAAGTTGTATTGGTGGATGATGCAAGTAAAGATGATACTGTTGACGTGGGAAACAGAATAGGTATTAAACATATTATCAAACATGAAAACAATAAGGGTTATGGCGGAAATCAGAAATCCTGTTATGATAAAGCGCTTTCGCTAAATGCTGATATTGTGATCATGCTCCATCCGGATTATCAATATACTCCAAAGCTGATCGCGAGCATGGCGTATATTATTGCACAGGATTTATATCCGGTGGTTTTGGCTTCCCGTATTTTGGGCAGAGGTGCTTTAAACGGTGGTATGCCATTTTATAAATATGTATTTAATCGCCTTCTCACCCTTTCGCAAAATTTGTTGTTGCGACAAAAATTATCGGAATACCATACGGGCTACAGAGCGTTTTCGGGAGATGTTTTGCGCAAAATAAATTACGCTGCAAATTCCGACGATTTTGTGTTTGATAATCAAATGCTCGCACAAATATTTTTTGCAGGCTATGAAATTGCAGAAGTAACCTGTCCTACAAAATATTTTGAAGATGCATCATCCATTAATTTCAAAAGGAGTGTTATCTATGGATTGGGTGTACTAAGAACCTCTCTGCAATATCGACTGCAGAAATGGAAAATAACAAAATTTAAATATCTTACTCCGAATAGATAAATATTAAAGGCCTGTTTAAAAAGTTTAAATTTAAACCCTACGTGCCACGAATGAACAGCC
>CAZXBG010000190.1:0-5815 GCA_964638865.1 uncultured Chitinophagales bacterium
CTCATTACTCATTACTCATTACTCATTGCATAAATGATTCTGAAATTTCCACTCAAAGCATTCTCACTACTCACCATTCACCAAAAGAGTTCTGGTTTGAAAAATGTTTTACATTGTAAAGACGCAATGCCTACCGCAATTGAGATTGCGACTTCAATAACAACCGCACTAAAAAAGGGATGAAGCTAAAATCTTCATCCCTTTTTCAAATTTCGTATATCTTTTATTAAAAACTATATATCAAACCTGTTTGAAAAGAAGGAAAAATATCCATGTCAGCAATATTGGTTGAAGTTGCAAGAGCTCTTAAATTTATTGCAAGTGGGAAATCTTTACCATTTAATTTCTGAAAGTCATATCCAAAACCAATTCCGGCTTCCGGCATAAATCCACTGCGCGCTTCTGTGCTTAAAACACCGTTGCCAATTACATCAGGGTTGGAGTTTGGATCTTCCTTGCTCAACATCTGTGCATATCCGGCAGCCGCAAACATTTCAAATGTTAATCCGCCACGGTAGGTCAATTTATAATCAAATTCCAAGTTGCCATAAACACTTGTGGTATTAGCCTCATTTTGGAACATACCGATATTTGGCACGAACAATAATTTTCTATCACTGATTCTGGAACCTTTACATCCTGTTTTTTCCATTTTAGTCCAGAGCATATTCAATTCTGTGCCTATTCCAAAACCCGGTTTCATGAGATTGTAACCAAAATAATAGACTCTAATAGGATTAGGAGTATTGTTATAGGGTGATTTACCATTGCTGTTACCGGCAAAAACAGAAAAAGAAGCGGAAAAAATTAGAATTAAGGTTAAGAAGTATCTAATGTGTGATTGGTTGGTTGTAAATGACATTTTTAGTATTTGCGATTAAGTTTACAAAATTAATGCTATTCTCCAATAACCCTTTAAAACCTGAAATAGTTTCTTATTATTAACAAATTATTTAAGGATTATCGGTAATTATGCCACAAAACTAGATACAAAATGTGGAACTATTCTACAGTATTATCCACATTGGGGTATGGAAATGTTGGTGAAGTGCTTAAAATACGGACAGCCTGACAATATCAGGCCGTCCGATAATCCACCTTTAACAATTAATTAATACTAAGGGTTTGATTTTTAGGATAGGTGATATCGAATTGCAATTCGAACTTGGACACTTCCTTCGGTTTCAGTTTTTCTCTCCAGGTGACAAAACCGGTAAGTTCGTCAAGTTCACCTTTCCCCTTTTCTAGGAGTTCCACCTTAATATCGTCGTCCTGAGAGATCGGGATCTGATCCATAACGATAATTTCAAGGTTTATTGGTTTGCCATTTCTGACAGAAATTTCAAACGCCATGGATTTTGTATTGTTAGCTCCTATAATTCTGTCCGTTGACTTATCGGCAACCATTGTGCGTTTAACATCAATGGATTTATCTCGTCCCAGGGAAACAGATATGGTATCGGTAAGACTTAAAGGATCCAAATAAGTTTTAGCTACATACGTATTGTTGAAATAGATATTCGCATTTCCGGGCAAAAGATTTACACCTTCCCATTCCGTAATTCTTGCAATAAGAAATGCACTTTGTTCAATTTTAGGAACTATCAGATAATTATAATCGGCAGGTAAGGTTTTCGATTGCAGCGAAACAAGATGTCCTTTTCCATCAGCGGGTATATTGTAGGTCTGATTAATTTCAAATTCCACATTTGCAATAGTTTGTGTTTGCGTAGTGATATTATGCGAATAGGTTGCATCCTTTTCAACTGCTTTTGATTTGGCAAGGCTTGTAATTTCTCCATTCACCACCTGATCAGCTGCTGAAGGAGCTGATTCTGATTTATCATCATCATAATCGCGGTTGTAATAATATTGGTAGTATCCTACATACCAAGTTGTTAATTGCGGTAAAGTATTTCCAAGCATTGGATTTCCTGTGGAACAGGTAAGTTTTACATTCTTCCATTCTATACCTGAATTTTGCCAGATATTGGCTTTGTAATTTAATTGCACGGGTTGTCCTATATCAGATGCTCTGATATCGTAAGTAGCATACCAACCTGCATTATAGGTAAGATAATTTACTTCAATTTTTGCACTTGTAGCTACTTCTGTTGCCACCGAAACAACTATTTGCGGAACAGGAGCCTGTGATGATATCTGTGCATTTTGTTGTGCCCAATAATTCTGAAGATCATACATGCGTTGTTGCATTTTTCCCTTGTCCTGATTTGCATTTAATTCTTTTCTTTCCAGCTTTAAAAGATCGGTATAAATTGCATTTAATTTAAGGTCGTAATATTCTATTGTCTGTTGCAATAATTGCAACGAATCCGTTCCACCATTGGTGAGTAATAATGTATTGCTTAATAACATTTGACGTTGCACATTTAATACATCGCGTTTCTGCACTATATCTTTTAATAAAAAATCAGTATCCAGAATGGAGTCTTGCAGATTTTTAATTTTTTTCTGGATTTCATTCGGCAATTGTGTTTGTTGCACAGGCTCCGGATAAAACAAACGATATTGTACATCCAGAATAGTAAACTCTCCCTTACCTCCTGCCTGAATGCTATTCTGATCAAGAAATTGTGAAATACCCTCAATAACAATATCGGTATTTCCGGCAGGAAGATTAACTGTTTTAGTGTGAAATAACTGTGCGCCGTTTAAAAATACTGTTGCACGATCGGGTTGTGTGTTTACAATAATGGGATCCCCGGCATAAACGGAAAATGTAATGAAGGATAAAAGGATGGATAATATATTTTTCATTTTTGTTTGTTTTGAGGATAGGATGAAACAGGAGAAGAAATTCCATAAATAAAAATGGAAACTCATTAAATTATTTGCGTGAAGTAAGTGCCCTTTTATAGACATCGAGACATCGCAATCTGGCGAATTTATGATCTACAATCGGCAATGGGTAATCAGAAGTATCAAATTCCGGAATCCACTTTTTAATATATATCAATTCGGGGTCAAACTTTTTTGTTTGTTCGTACGGATTAAATATCCTGAAATAAGGTGCTGCATCAACCCCACTTCCTGCAGCCCATTGCCAACCACCATTATTGCTTGCAAGGTCATAGTCCAATAATTTTTCCGCAAAATAGGTTTCTCCCTTTCGCCAGTCTATCAATAAATGTTTAGTAAGAAAACTTGCTACAATCATCCGAACGCGATTATGCATAAACCCAGTTGCATTTAATTCGCGCATGCCGGCATCCACTATCGGATATCCTGTTTTTCCGGCGCACCACAATTCAAATTCAAACTCATTGTTGCGCCAGGGAATATTGTCGTATAGTGGTTTAAAAGATCCGTAAACAACATGCGGAAAAAACCATAATATCATCTGATAAAATTCACGCCATATTAATTCGTTAAAATATTTTTCATTGATGTTCTTTGCAATTTTTCCGAGTTTGCGAATGCTGATGGTGCCAAAACGAAGATGTACGCTTAAACGTGAAGTACCGGCTAAAGATGGGATATCCCTTGTTTCATGATAGTGTTTAATAATGTCTTCATTAATCAATGAGGAAGGGATTTTAATTTCCGATCTTATAAAACCTAATTCGGTTAGTGAAGGAATAACCAAAGGATCGCATTTCAGAAAATTATTAAAATATTTTTCCGTTGGATAGGGTTTTAAATAAAAAGGAGACAAGTTCTCTTTATATTTTCTGCTAAAAGGCGTAAAAACAACATAAGGTGTGCCATCTTCTTTTACAATTTCGTGTTTCTCAAATATTACCTGGTCTTTAAAAGTGCTAAAAGGAATATTGTGTGATGACAATAATTGTTTTATTTCAACATCCCTTTTTATGGCATAAGGTTCATAATCGTGATTGGTTACTACTGCATCTATGTCATATTTATTGATTAATTTTTCCCAGACCTCAAAAGGCTCGCCAAACTCCACCATAATGGTTGACCCAAGGTCCCTCAATTGCTTGTGCAAAAGTTGAATCCTGTCATAAATAAAAGTAAGTCTGGCATCTGCACTATTCTTCAGATCGTCGAGAATATTGGTATCAAAAATAAATAGAGGAAGTACATTGTTGTGATTACTCAACGCATGATATAAAGCAGAATTATCCTCCAAGCGCAGGTCACGGCGAAACCAGTGAATTGTTACTGTTTGTTTCATTTATTATATAAAGAAGATCTTTTGAAAATTTATTTACATACTTTTTTTGGGTATACTCTCCTACCCATTTTATTCCATGCATCACATTCGACAAAAATATTTCGTCAGCCTCCAATAACATTTCCAAGGGCATTTCTATTTCATTAACTGTTATTCCTTCCTTTCTGCAAAGGTTAAAAATCACTTGTTTCATCACTCCATCTACACCGCCTTCATTAAGGGCTGGTGTAAATAAAACACTTTGCCTCCAAATGAAAATATTGGATTTAATACTGTCTGCTGTTCTTCCCCTATCATTCAAAACAACAACATCGTCGAATTTTTGTTCAAAGGCATATTTTGCTGCAAGAACATAAATCAGACTGTTTGCAGTTTTATAGGGTGAAAGAATATTTGCAGTTTTAGTCAATTCGGTAAAAACACCCAAACGCAATCCTGTTTCGTTCAGGTTATATAATTCAGAATCATGTGGACTTAATTCGATCAATATAGCTGCATCATTTTGTTGAGGAAGATAAAATCCCTCACCCTCCCGCCACACCGTAATTCGGCATCGGGCGTTTTGAATTTTATTTATTTTGCAAAGTCCGGTGATCGTTTCCTTAAAAAAAATTTCACTCCAATTATCAGGAATATTTATTCCTAAAACAAGTAATCCAGCTAATAATCTGTTTACATGCAGATCGATAAATAATGGTTGCTGATTAATTACATTTATCGTTTCAAATAATCCATCTCCGTATTTAAAAGAGCGATTGGAGGAAGTTATAATAACTTCATCAGGGGGAATTATTTTTCCATTGAAATAAACTGCATTCATTTTAAGCGATCAGCATTTCAGGAATTTCGCCTTCTACGATCAGTCTTCCTTCTGTTTTACTTTTAATTTCTTCCACACTAACACCGGGAGCCCGTTCCAATAATTTGAATCCTTCGGGGGTTACATCAAAAACACCAAGTTCTGTCACTATTTTTTTCACCACACCCAAACCGGTAATTGGAAGCGAACATTTTTTCAACAATTTACTTTCTCCGGCTTTATTTACGTGTTGCATTGCCACAATAATATTTTTTGCACTCGCAACAAGGTCCATTGCCCCTCCCATTCCTTTCACCATTTTGCCGGGAATTTTCCAGTTTGCTATATCGCCGTTATCGGCAACTTCCATAGCGCCTAAAACAGTAAGATCAACTTTTCCTGCCCTTATCATTCCAAAACTTAAGGCAGAATCAAAAAATGCTGATCCTGGCAAGGTTGTAATTGTTTGTTTACCGGCATTTATCAGATCGGGATCTATATTTTCCTCTGTAGGAAAAGGTCCCATCCCCAATAAACCATTTTCACTTTGCAGTGTAACAGAAATTCCCTCTGGAATATAATTTGCAACCAAAGTAGGAATTCCAATTCCGAGATTTACGTAATAACCATCTTTTAATTCTTTGGCGATGCGCTTGGCAATTTGGTTTTTATCTAACACAGGCGTATTTGTTAATTTGGTAGTTGGTTAATTGGTTAATTTGGTAATTTTGATGACGGCATGGTGTTTATGGGTCTAGGTGAGTGGTGAATGGTGAGTGGTGAGTTTAACCCGTCTCAGATTAAACTCATTACTCATTACTCATTACTCATTACTCATTACTCATTACTCATTACTC
>CAZXBG010000191.1:0-5779 GCA_964638865.1 uncultured Chitinophagales bacterium
TTAGTGGCTACCCTTTTAACCCATAATATAGACAAAAAAAAGTTGCCACGAATGCACGAATAAACAGCCGAAAGATGGGTTGTTTGTATTATTAAAATGTTTTTTATTCTTGCAGCTGCCTGACGGCAGTAAGGTTAGTGGCTACCCTTTTAACCCACATATTTAAAATTAAAAAAGCGGCAATAACTACAATGCCGCTTTCTTCACACACTTATTAGAACTATTATTTCATTGCTTTATCTTCTGCGAGGTAATAGGTCATTTCCACTACAAAACGATTATCTAAAACATTTAATCGCTCTGCGGCTCCCGCACTTAATTTAATTAAAACCTTTTCCTGTTTTTCACTTTCGCTTAAACTGCCAATTACTTTTGCATAAATGGTTCTGTTGTTCATCAAATTGCGCACTTTCACAATAGAACCAATTGGTGCCGAACTATGCAATGCATAAAAACGATCATTTGCAGTTTGAATTCCATTTTTTTCTATCCAGGTAGCTACTCCTTTTTCCGAAGTTGCTATCATTTCTGTGGAAAGATATCCTGCATATAGTTGTGCAAAGGTTTTTGATTTATCACCGGTTTCAACAATTGGTTGTACAGTTAAATCACCTTCCGATAACATTGCAGGATCTGTATTAACCGGTTCAGATGCAACAACTGGTTCCTCCTTAATAATTTCTGTCTGTGTTTCCGTTTTTACAGGAGTTTCAATCACATGTGCTTTAGGTTCAGGTTCAGACTCTACAATTTTAGGCTCTACAATTGGTTCAATCACCTTAACTTCATTTTTTGTAATTATAGGTTCCGTAGTTTTCACCTGCGTGTTGCTCGCAGTAAATTTTCCTGGAACTAATATCTCTTGTCCCGATTTTAATGCTCCCATATCAACACCGCTGTTTGCAGCAGCCAAATGCTTAAATGTAATGGCATATTTGCGGCTCACAGCATAGGCTGTTTCCCCTGCACTCACTTTATAAATGATGAGTGTTTTACCATCAACAGTTCGTACACCCACCGAATCTCCGGGAAGTGTATTGTTTCCAACAACACTCCAGGCCCATAAAATGACGAGGATTAAAACGCAAATTCTTTTCATATTCTTATCTTGTAAAAGTGCCTCCATGTGTATTTCCGATTTTGAAGGTTAAAAAATTACAGATCCAAGTTTTTTATTAAGCTGTGCACTCAAAACATTTCAGTACTTTGTTGCGCGCACTAACTGTATAACTTGTATTTTTGTGAACTTATTATTTATTAACAAATTATTCACATGCAAAAGTAAATTGATAAACCATGCACAGAAGTATTATGAGGCGCATCTTATTAACCACTACATTTATAAGTGTACTGTTATGCACACAGGCACAATCGGAAGCACAAGGTGAAAATAATGCCAAAACGAAGGTTTATTATTTTGAATTACATCAGGATATTATGCCAACCTCTGTTCGAATAGTTGACCGGGCAATCCGCGAAGCAAAGGAAATGAAGGCAGATTATATCGTTATGAGCCTCGATAGTTACGGTGGTTTATTGGATGCAGGAGATACTATTCATGTAAAATTATTGCGTTGCCCTATACCGGTTTTATGTTACATTACCAATAACGCAGCCAGTGCCGGAGCGCTCATAGCCCTCAGTTGCGATTCCATTTATATGTCGCCATACGCAAAGATCGGCGCTGCAAGTGTGGTGGATCAGGAAGGAAAGGTGGTGGATGAAAAATATCAGGCTTATATGCGTGGAATTATGCGTTCCACCGCCGAGGCAAATGGCCGGGATCCTGAAATTGCAGAAGCAATGGTGCAGGGAGGTGGTGCAGTTCCCGGAATTATAGATTCTAATAAAATTTTAACCTTCACAACCGCTGAAGCAATTAAATATAATTATTGTGAAGGAGAGGTAAATTCGATTGAAGACCTTTTAGCAAAAATAAATATAACCAGTTACGAAATAACAGAATATAAAACAACAGGAATGGATAAAGTGATGGCATTTTTATTAAATCCTATACTGCGCGGATTATGTATTACATTTATTTTTCTGGGATTATATTTTGAATTGCAATCACCGGGTATCGGTTTTGCATTGCTAATTGCAGTAATTGCTGCACTGCTGTATTTTGCTCCTTTATACGTGGAGGGATTGGCTGCAAATTGGGAAATATTATTTTTTATTATCGGATTAATATTAATCATTCTTGAAATATTTGTCGTCCCGGGATTCGGCGTCACTGGAATTGCCGGTATGGCACTTACATTTTCTGCCTTGGTTTTAGCAATGGTAAAAAATGTAGGTTTTAATTTTGAGATGAGTGGTGATGGTGAAATAACAACATCGGTATTAATTGTCCTGAGCTCCTTTGTAATTTCATTAGCAGTGATGTTTGCATTTTTTGGGAGATTTACGCGTTCTAAATTATTTAAAACATTATCACTGCAAACATCTGAAAATCACAGTGAAGGATATAATTCCACCATCTTTAATATTCCTTCCGATTTTATCGGCAAAACAGGAATTGCAAAAAGCGATCTTCGTCCCGCAGGAAAAATTGAAATTAATGGCGAATGGTACGACGGACAAAGCGACGGAGAATTTATTTCTAAAGGGGAAGTAGTGAAGGTTGTTTCGGTTATGAATAATTATTTGATTGTGCGAAGAGGATGAGAGTGGGCTGTGGGCAGTGGGCAGTGGGTAACATTGGAGAGGAGACTCCGGGTGTAGATTTAGAAATAACGAAAACTGATAAACAATTTTACCTATGTTTATTCTTGAACCTTGCCTCCTGACCTTTGACAACTAAAAACAAAAACGTAAAATGAACATCATAGCTATTATTCCATCCCGATACAACTCCTCTCGCTTTCCGGGTAAACCTTTAGTAGATATTAATGGAAAAAGTATGATACAGCGTGTTTATGAACAGGCACAAAAAGTAAAATCATTTTCTAAAATAATTGTTGCAACAGATGATATAAGAATTGAAGTACATGTTAAAAGTTTTGGGGGAGATGTTATGATGACCTCTTTCGAACATCAATCCGGCACTGACCGTTGCGGAGAAGTTGTGCGAAAATTAACGGAGAATTATGATATTGTGGTAAATATTCAGGGAGATGAACCTTTTATTCAACCGGAACAATTAGAAAAATTAACGGAAATATTTATTGATGAGCATACACAAATTGCAACTTTAGCCATTAAATTAAAAAACAAAGAGGATATATTTAATCCTAATATTGTAAAAGTGGTATTTTCTATTAGTGGTAATGCATTATATTTTTCCAGAAATCCAATTCCTTTTACAAGAAATGTTTCCACTGAAAATTGGATAGATTCAACATCCTATTTTAAACATCTCGGCATTTATGCATACAGAAGTGATATACTCAGAAAAATAAATACAATATCTCCCGGTGAACTCGAAAAAGCTGAATCTCTCGAACAATTGCGTTGGCTCGAAAATGATTTCAAAATCAAAATAGTAGAAACTGATTTTGATACAATTGGGATTGACACACCGGAGGATCTGGAAAGGATAAAGGGTTATTAATAACATCCCTTGATTTTATTATTCGTGGGTCGACAGTCGTGAGTGGCATTTTTCGTGGAAAGGTGCATGCCGTGGCCCCTCAGACCTCATAGGAGGTTTCCTAAACCTGTGAGGTCGAGAGAGAGGCAAAACAGTAATATTCAACTCTTTTAGGTAATCTCCTCAAAAACCCGTATCTTTGCACCTCGTTCTGAAATAGATTATCAAATTTTAAGATATACCGCGGGGTGGAGCAGTTGGTAGCTCGTCGGGCTCATAACCCGAAGGCCGCAGGTTCGAGTCCTGTCCCCGCTACTAATTTTTTTAATTATTGAAGGAAAAACGCTGCATATTGCAGTTTTTATTTCTTGCACAACTCCAGGTTTTCTCGCAGATAAAGCAAAAAAGTGCTGATTTATAAGGCTTTTTGGCTGTAATTGCGGGAAATTGTTTTTTATAAAAGAATCGAATTAAAGTGGGATTTACAGTTGCTATTATTGGTCGTCCGAATGTTGGGAAATCAACCTTATTTAACCGCTTAACAGGGGAGAGGGTTGCTATTGTAGATGATATCAGCGGTGTTACGCGCGACAGACACTATGGTACGGTAGAGTGGAACGGAAAAACGTTTGATCTTATAGATACCGGTGGATTCGTAGCGCGTTCGAGTGATGTTTTTGAAACGGAGATCAGAAGGCAGGTAAAAATTGCCATTGATGAATCCGATTTGCTCATTTTTATGATGGATGTTACCACCGGCATTACCGATTTTGATGATGATGTAATAAAAATGTTGCGAAAATCGAAAAAAAAGGTATTTGTAGCAGTAAATAAGGTGGATAATAATGTTCGTCATTTGGAAGCTACACAGTTTTACGCAGCGGGTTTTGAAGATGTATTTTTTGTTTCTTCCATAACCGGAAGTGGAACCGGCGAAATTTTGGATGCAGTTGCAGCGCAGATTCAGGAACCCGATAGCAGTGATGTTTTAAAAGAAAAAGGTCTTCCGCGTTTTGCTATAGTTGGCCAGCCTAATGCAGGAAAATCAACTTTATTAAATGCTTTAACCGGACAGGAACGCACTCTGGTTACCGATATTGCAGGAACAACAAGAGATTCCATCCACACCAGATATCAATTATTTGATAAAGATTTTATTTTGATAGATACAGCCGGTATAAGAAAAAAAGCCGCAGTAAAGGAAGATCTGGAATTTTATACTGTAATAAGAGCGATTAAAGCGGTGGACGACAGTGATGTTTGTTTACTGGTAATTGATGCAAATTCCGGAATTGAAAGTCAGGATCTCGCAATTCTACAAATGATTGAGAAGAAACACAAAGGTTTAGTGATATTGGTGAATAAATGGGATATGATGGAGAAGGTGACCAATACCATGCGCGATTTGGAGGTTAAAATCAGAGAAAAGATTGCACCTTTCCGCGATGTGCCCATTATTTTTATTTCGGCTTTAGAAAAAACCAGAATATTTCAGGCTATGGAAGAGGCCCTCAAGGTTTTTGAAAACAAACAATTAAAAGTTTCTACCTCCAAATTAAACGAAGTAATGCAGGAAGCACTGGCATCGTATCATCCGCCAGCAGTTCGGGGAAGTCATATCAAAATAAAATATGTAACACAAATGCCGGCATCGGTGCCAACCTTTGTGTTTTTCACCAATTACCCTAACGATATTCGCGAAGCATACCGCAATTACCTGGAAAATAAGCTGCGGGAAGCGTTTCCTTTATCGGGAGTTCCCATAAATATTTTCTTCCGCAAGAAATAGTTGTTTTATTTTTTTATATTTTTGCACTATACTATTTATAACCAAATCGAATCAAAATGAAAAAATTATCTTATTTGACCATCGCCCTGGCACTTACCATATTTGTATCCTGTAAAGGAAAATCTGCAAAAGATGCGGAACAGGAAAGACTGGACAGTTTATCTACTCAGGTAGAAACAGGCGCTTCTGAATCCATTGAAAATGCAGCTAAGGTTGACGAAGTTTTAAACCAATCATCTGATGATGAATTGTTTGGAACTGATGTTGATGACGCTGCTGTGGAAAGTGCAACGAAGAAATAATTAAAAGGATATAATTAAAAAAAAGCCGACATAAATGTTGGCTTTTTTTGTTTTGAAAAATTTAAAAGAAGGAATTTGTTATCGGATGAAAATTAAGCTTAAATATTAGGAAACGCCCACTAAAATCAAATTATGAGTCAAATGAGGTATTGC
>CAZXBG010000192.1:0-5733 GCA_964638865.1 uncultured Chitinophagales bacterium
TTTTACACGCGGGGCTACCGAAACTTCTTTCAACACAAGATTAAATCGAACCTTCATGAGATGCGAAGCTGCGTTTAATCCTTATATGTTGCGGTTCGGGCTTCTTTTTCCACTTAGTCTTTAGGTCAAGTTACACTAAAAATTTCTTACGGATTGAAGTCTTGGTCTTGTGAATTTGTTGTTTAACTCTCAATAATTTTTGAGCTTTAATGAATTCACTGATTTGTCTTTCTTCATCCTTAGTTAACGAACCTAGTCCGCCAATAAAGTCCACGTCTAATTCTGTTGCTTTATTTTTCATTTTGAAAATATTTGTTTAGAAGTTTTAATGCTGCGTTGGTGTCAATAATCATAACCCGTCCACCGAAATGTAAAGCACCTAAAGTGTCAATGTAATGTTGAACAAGTTGTGTTTTAGAAAAGAAGGAAACATTGCCTTCGTGTCCACGCTGAAACGAAAGTTTGCAAGCAAATGCAACCAAGTTTCCTGGAACTCCAGCGTAAATTTTTGTCTTGCCTTTGTTGAAAGGAGCACTCTCAACTAAGTGCATATAAACATGGTCGGATTTAATTTCTAAACTGATAAGTCCTTGAACAATTGTTTGATTGTTTACAATTGTAAGTTTAAATACATCTTTTTCAGGTTGTTTGAATTCATCTTTCCAGTCAAACTGCCAGCCATTTTTTTTAGTTGCTGTCTTGAGGTCGGCCGAAGAAATGAGTGTAATGTCTGTTGGAAAACTGTCTCCTGTCACCACATTCTCAATGGAGTTGGTCAACTTGTCAACCACAAAGTCTAGTCCAATTTGTTTCTTCTTTTTCACTTGCTAAAGATACGAATTTGTTGTCTAAAAATGTTGATTAAATGAACTAAAGTTTCAGGTTAACACTGTTTTCATAGCCTGACCGCTAACGGCGGGGGCTTTGCGAAGTTTGTTTTTGTGGGGATAGAAGCGATTTCGGTTTTTATTTTATTAAAAGGTTGATAGGTGGATAAAGGTTTGAATTACCTGTCTGCCCCACAAAAACAAATTTTGCCAAAGCCTATGTTATAACCTGTGGTTTACTGTCGATAGTTTTGTTGCTTAATCTGAATCAATGGTCGTTTGGTTATTAAGTATATATGTTAAGCCAAAGGATGAGTAATGAGAATAGATATTTATCCAAACTCTCTGGTCATTTGTTGTTATGTCTTTTTTAGTGTTCCATCTCGAATAATCAAAGCATGGCGCTAAAATAATTCAATATTCTTAGTGAGTTTATAATTCACATTAAAATTAACATTACTAAACCAATGAAAACCTTCTGTTGAGTCTCCACTATTATAATCATCAACAAAAGTTCCTGTTTTTAAAGCAGAATTAATTTTAAGTTTTTCATTTTGGAATACAGAATACTCAAAATTAATTGAAAATTTATAATGATTTGGTGTCGGGTTTGCTAAGGGTCCAACTGTTGTAGGCAGTCCTAATTCAGGAATTCCTTGAACAAATAACTCCCGTAAATATATGTGTTGTAAACCATTGCCTACGCCAAATTTTATTTTATTTTTGTTATATAGCAAATTAGATTGGAATATAAATGTCGGGCTATTACCAGAAACTATTAAATTAATCGTAGTGTCTCCAAATGTTGACTTAATTGGGGATGCCTGCCATATAGTATTCCCGTAACCATAGTCAAGTGTAACAATGAAATTATTTTGAGAATGTCCCTTGGTAGATATGAAGCATGTGATCAATACTAAACGATATTTTTTCATTTTTAAATATTTATTCAAGGTTAATTAAAACTTCATTCATTCCATTTATATCTGTAATAACGATGTTCGACTCTTTGAAATAAGCATTGCCTTCTAAATGTTTCAGAGAATAATGTTCAAGTAATATAGTTGAATTGTTAGGGGAAAAAGACGGGTAGCCGTACTCACTTGCGCTGCACCCTTCTATGAGAAGCTCCTGCAACCCTGAATTAATATTTACTCGATAAACGCCGTCTCGTTTACACCAAACAAAATTCTCAGAATCTACGTACCAATCCATACCATGAATCGCATCATCATTACTTTCATATTCACCATGATTAAATTTGTAAAGAAGATTATACAATGTGTTATATACGGCTATTCCTCTGGCTGTATTTGTAAAACTATATGTTGATAAAAGTTTATTTCCATCCGATGACCACGAACCATCACTGTAAACATTGTCAACTATTTTATACAGAATATTGCCATCATAATCAGAAAACATGGCGAAATAGTCGCTTTCAATAATCCTCCGAAACACAATTCTTTCATCAGACACACATGCTTCTACATCATAATTTAATTCTTGGGTAAATAATGGCTGTAAACTATCGCCATTTGATTTTACTTTCCATATTTGTTCATTAAATCGGTTGAAAAAAATCCATTCATGCAATCCGTATTTTGGATTACACCAAACATTATCTGCAATAAATGTTTTTTCTTTTGTAAGTAAATTGAATTTCCATAGCTTTTTGTTGTATACTTCTTCATACGGTTCGTATTCAACATAAATAAATTCATTAGAATTTTCAGGATTAAAACATGGTGCCGAAAATAATTTTTCAGGATATTCCAAAAGATTTTCATCAACAAATTTAAAATCATCACAGTTTGAAACGATATTTTCAAGTGGTCTATCACAAGAAAAAACATTTAATAGCAGCATTGCCGCTATTAAATGTTTAAAATTTGGCATCATAATTTAACAAATTTACTAGTTATAACCTGTTCGCCATCATTTAATGAAAAAACATATACTCCTGTTGCAAGTTGGTTAACAGGAATTGAAATGAAATTATTTATAATCGCATTTCCATCCTTTGTATTATTTATTGCGATTTTTCCTGTTATATCTGTAATTTGAATTTTCAAAATATTTGTCGCAATAAAATCATCACTTGAAATATTTAAAAAATCTGTTGCGGGGTTAGGAAAAATAGTGATAGAAACATTATTCTCTATTCCATCTATTTCAGTGGCAAACTCATCATAAATATGCAATGAATAACAGAATTTTGCTTTTGTTGTATTTGGATCAAATGGAATCCATTTGTTAACCGCAAGCCCAGAACCACAAAAATATGATTGCTTTAAATAATATATATAACCTTCAGCAGTTGTTGAAGATAATGTTGGTGCTGTCATAGTAAAGGCAGGATCATCACATATAATTTCAACTGCATCTTCTAATTTCAGTACGTTTGACATGCTTGGCAAAATCCAATTATTTAAAATTTCACTGGTAGCAGAAAGTGCATGTGATGAAGTTCTTGTAATTTTATATCTGTCTGCGCAATAATAACCAGCACTAACACCAAATGAACCTGCCTCAGGAATTAAAACAGTCATAACCACTTCATCTAAATCATCATCTGTCACATTAAACTCGTTACACACATGCAGCACTTTGTATTTTGGTTTTTCTACTACTTCAAGTGCTTCCGTTGCATCTAACATACCCCATCCGCAATGGTTATCATAGGGATCTGTAGTACAGGGATCGTCTGATTTCTCATCTGCTGTAATTTGTAAAATTGCTTCAACATCTTCGTGAGTAAGATTTTCAAAGTGAGGTGCTGCATCATTATTATTTACTTCACTATGCATCAATGCTGCAACCCCTGCAACTTGTGGTGCGCTTCCTGATGTGCCTCCAAATGTTTTATAAGAATCGGTTTCCAAATTGTCTAAGGTATAAACTGTGACTCCCTCAAAACCGTATGGTGCCATTAAGTCAACACCATTTCCATAATTTGAACCTGAGCCCTCTGCTACACCTTCATAAAACTCACCTTCATCTCCAGAACCAGCAATGCTTAATATCCATTCATCTTTAAAATCGGATGGATAATGCAATTCTTCTGTGGCTTCATTTCCTTTTGCGCAAACTTGAACAACATGGTTTCTAAAAGCAAATCCCATTTGTTTACCTACTTCATCAAAATTCAATATATCCGCAAATACTCCTGGTTTAAATCCCCAACTATGGTTAGCAACATGTAATCCAAAACCGTAACTTCCATCTGGTGTGTAAGTAGCGCCTTCTAAAATTGCATCTGCTACAAACCAGGTATCGTATATAGGTCCTTCTTAAGTTGAAAGTGGATTCCAATAATCTCTTGCAACTTCCAAATCAAATAATTGAACACCTGTTGTATTGTAATCAGCAGTAACATAATCACCACCTGCAATTCCTGCGATGCCCAAATTATTATCAGTAATTGCACCAATGATACCTGCAACAGAAGTACCATGATTATCTGATTCATCAATATCATTATTGTCTTCCCATGTCTGATGATGATTTTGCCAATCATATCCACCAACAATTTTCGAATCCTCAAAAATTTCATCACCAATTGTCAAATGAAAATCCTCATGTCCCCAAAAGATTCCTGTATCATAAACACCGACTTTAACATGTGTTCCCCTTTTGTCAATATCCCATGCGCCTTCTGCATTTATATCGTCTAATGAGGTTACTCCAGTAAATAAATTGTCCTGTTGGAAATATTCTTCATCATCTGGTGAAAAAGAGTTTTGATATATAAAGCTTGGTTGTACATAATTAATTATACTATCTAAATTATTGACGGTATCAAGAATTGTTGCAGGGTCAACATTAATCGTAATTACAAAAGCGGACCAAAATTTCGGTATTTCGATTGTATCGCCAAGTCTTGTAATAGAAGCAGTGTCATTTGAGGTAAGTCTGGAATATATTTTAAATGCTTTCGGTGTAAATTGGCCTTGCCCTTTTATTAATGGATATATTTGATTATATATGTCAGTACCAATTATATTGCTTAGGTTTTCAAACTGCATTTCTTTATTAACCACAAAATTCAAATCAACATTTTCGTATTTAAACGAAATAATAATTTGTTTATCTACATAAATAGGAGTTTCGGAGGTGTCATAGACAAGATCATAATTATAATCCAACGTTTCATACTTAATCGTTACATATCTTGAGGTATCCGAAACAGACCGCCTTCCATACACCCAAATATTATTACCGCTTGTGTGAACGCCGGTAGACACGTCAATGCTTGCGTTCAAATTCGGATAATCTTTTTTCCAACCAAGGTTACCGTTGTTTGCATTTAATGCATAAGTAGTGATTACCTTTTTCCTGTGCTATATTCATAAAAGCCCGTTACGATTACCTTGTCGCTTGTTGCGTTATAAGTTATTCCTGTAACTTCGGCATCAATATCATTGCTGCTGTTTTGCAAAAATTTTGTCCAGAGTTTTGTGCCTGATGAATCGTATTTAATTATTTGCATGAGCTTATTTCCGGTGATGGTTTCAGAAAACCCACCGATATAAATATTTGCACTGCCGTCAACGCAAATTGCATTGCTACCATCTTCTGCGCCACCATTCTCTGTTTTTGTCCAGATTGTTGTAAGGTCATCATCCAGTTTAATGGTGCGCATGTCATAATTTGTGCCATTGAAGGTATAACCTGTGATGTAAAAATTATCACTTGCATCCACCACTCGTGTGGTGACAAATTAATTTAGCAACATTAATATATTTTTATTATCTTTGGGATATAAAAATATTGCTATGAATAAAAGAATGATAAAATTAACAAAGCGGGAGATTAAATTTCTTCAGGAATATAAATCTTCCAAGCATCGGAGTTTACGTGAATATAACAGAGCTAATATTTTATTATTACTCCATGATGGGAA
>CAZXBG010000193.1:0-5692 GCA_964638865.1 uncultured Chitinophagales bacterium
AGGATAAATGATGATATTGAAATGACTGATGCTCCCCAGAAAATGAATTTGACCCCTTTATTTGTGATAAAAGCAGATCATTTAATTGCAATCCTTCATCAATATAGCCATTACAATCATCATCTGCTCCGTTTACAATTTCTTCTGCACCGGGATAAATTTGCGGGTTGGTATCATCACAATCCGTGTTTGTTAATACAAAACCATCCGGAAGTTCACAGCGGAGAGAGTCAACTGCAATATTGCCTTAATCATCATTATCGCCATCTTCTAAGGAAAGAATATACGCCAGATTATCATCCGCAATTCCGTCGCAATCATCATCGAGATAATTGCAAATTTCCTCTGCTCCGGGATAGATGTTGTTATCCCCATCGTAACAATCTGTTGAATCTAAAACAAAACCTGAAACTGATTCAAAACAAGAAATTAAAAAAACATCCGCATCGCCAAATCCATCGACATCCATATCCGCAAAAAAAGTATAAAAAATTAATCCTTCATCAATATCAGTATTGCAATTATCATACAAAGCATTACATATTTCTGTTGCAGTGAGATGGATTAAAATATCCACATCATTGCAGTCAGTCGAATCCAATACAAAACCGCTCAGTATAAAACAGGAAAGGGAATCACTTAATATATCACCATATCCGTCATTATCCGTATCGATAAGCCAATGAAAAGCTGTTGCATCTTCATCTATCAAACCATTGCAGTTATCGTCTATTACATTACAAATATCTGTTGCAGTTGGGAAGATCAAATCATTGGTATCGTTACAATCCGTGCTGTCATAAACATACCCATCCGGAATAATACAAGAAAGTGAATCGTTGCCGATATCACCAAAATTATCGTGATCTATATCTGCGTAATATAGAATTTCTGTGCATGGTGCTGCCAGTTTTATGATCCAATAGTCATAATTACCATGATTATCGGTTACATCTCCATCGACAGACTTTATCATTCAGCAAATTAATGCTAAACTAAAGGATATCCCAAAACTTAATATTGAATTATATCAAATCAATGGTGGTTTGATAAAAACTTTTTCCGTAACAGAAGGTGAAAACATAGATATTTCGGAATTACCGGTTAGCGTCTATACTGTTTTAATCAGGACGGAAGAATTAAAAACAGAGGCGAAGTCGTTGATAAAGATGAAGTGATTTTTTTTATATTGATTATTTACTTTTCCACGGTAAAAAAATAATTTTATTAATGAATAAACAATGTATATATGTTTTGACACAAATTATTTGTTTGCGCATGATTAAAATATCAACTCTTCACAAACTAAACCGATGCTTCCCGATCGGCAGTTTGTATAATTAAAGCTGGTGCAAATGTTGATATTTCTGACCTGCCTGATGGTGTTTATTTATTAAATATTTCACAAAATAATATCGAACAGGAAAATGAGATATTGGTGAAGATGAAATGATTTTAAAAATAATCCGATATTTTTGCATCGGTTTATTTATTTTAAATTTATGCTGTTTATTTCGATTTTTTGTACTTCGCTTCATAATCAGCAATGATGTTTTCCAGAGTTGGATTATTTTCTGCATGATATCCCTCTTTAAGGTCGTAGCCGTATATCTTCGATGCATTATTCCACCAGAAAGCGGTAGAACCACTTTTCACTTCTTTTAAAATATTATACATTGTTTGTCCACTGTTTCTTTCAATAATATCAATTAAAACTTCCCCTTGAGATCGGGAAAGATTTTTTAATTTATCTTCAAAATTATCGCGCAGTTTATCCTCCAGTTCTTTTTTGTATTTTTTTTCATCTCTCTTTTTATCAAACTGAAGATCATTTAATTCCTTTAATAAAGAAACTGCAGTATCGGCATAGGGATACACTTTTTTAACGATGGTTTCATAACGGGAGTAATTGTAATTATGCACGGGCCGTGCAGTAATACTGAAAGTATCCAATTCCACAAAAAATATGGTATCATTTGTTTCATCCCCTTTAAATACATTTCCTATCTGCGCAAAACCATTTTGGACAGAAAAAAACAGAATGACTAAAAAAACGAGACCTTTCATATTTATTGTAATGCAAATCCTGTGCTAAACAACTATTGTGTTACCGGCAATACCTTATTAGTGTATTTTTCCATGGTACCGGTTGTATTTTTATAGGCATTTTTGATATCCTGATCAAAATTCGTAATGATAAATTCAGGGAATGCAGATTCTGCTCCCGGCATAACAGGGAATACCATATGCAACTTTTTTGCTTCGTTCTTCCCCTTATAAACCCAGGTAGGAACATAATCCACCTCCGTTATTTTGATTTTATTGGAGTTGATATTTTTTTCCAGATGAATATTAACGATTATTCCTTCATTTGTATATTGATCCTGCTGGTTGGAGATAAAATTCCCCATGGAATAGATCACAAATCCGGTATCCAATGTTGCATTTTGCGTGACAAAAAAATCGAGGGGTTGTAATACATGAACATGACTTCCGAGAATAATATCAGCACCACATTCAATTGCAAATTTTACAAGATCTTTTTGATAGGCTCCTGGTAGTCTTTCGTATTCATTTCCAAAATGATAAAACACTAAAACTAATTCTGCACCGGAAATGCGACTTTGTTTAATATCTTTTTGAATTAGAGCAGAGTCACAAAAATTCACTAACCAGGGTTTTCCCTCTGTAAGTAGCAAACCATTTGTAGAATAGGTATAAGATAAAATAGCTATCTTAATTCCTTTAACATTAACCATTCGAATAGAATCTCTGTCTTTTTGAGAGCTATATGTTCCTGTATGATCAAATCCTTCCTCTTCCAATTTTTCTATAGTTCTTAATATGCCTTTTTCTCCTGTATCATTTGAATGGTTATTTGCTGTAACAAGAAAATCGAATCCAACCTTTTTTAAGGAAGTGATATAGTCATCAGGCGTATTAAAATACGGATAACCGGAATATGGAATATTGTTTCCTGCAAATGTGGTCTCTAAATTACCAAGCAACAAATCAGGTTTGTCCAACCAGGATTGAACGTATTCGAAACAGGGAACAAAATTAAAACTATCGGCATCTACCCTTGCATAATTATATTGGGTGCTGTGACACATGAGGTCACCCACAGAGGAAATAGTGATATTAATTAAGGTGTCTTCCTTTATTGTATCTGTAGGTATTTGAACAACAGAAACTTCATTAACCGAGCATTTGGATTGCAGATTTATACCTGAAACCAAGAAGATTAAAAAAAAATAAAAATAAAATTTCATACTACTTGTACATCCACCTAAATAACTCAATCTTTTCTTTTTTTAGAGGATACAAAAAAGGAGATAACCGCACCTAAAACAATTACTGCAAAAACAATTATAACGATATAAAACTGCGTCATTGTTCCTTCACCTGAACTTTGTGACTTCAATGTAAGGCTTAAAAAGTAGATCAAACACACTGTGAGCATACTTTTTAGCGGACGAAAAGCAGGTTTTAGCAGCATAAAAAAGGTTTTTCAGTTTCTAAGGTAACAAATTTCAGGTAAAACGAAATTAATGTATGTTGATATTATAAACAAATGTAAGTTACCTGTAAAAAAAACTGTCCATAAAAAAAGCCCTCCGAGGAGGGCTTTGTATTTCGAAAATCTTTAAAATTATACAATATCAAAAGCCTGAATCATTCCTGAATCCGCTGCTTCTAAATTTGTAGCGCAGAAATAATAACGACCCGGTGCTCCTGTAAATGGAATTACTACTCTCACTGTTTCTGTAGGAAGCGCTAAAATTGTGTCTTTCCAACCTTTTTCCCATACTTTAATGTTTCCACGACCACCAACTCTTTCAATTATCTGGAATTGTACGCCATAAACGTGCATTGCAACCGGTTCATCACCATTATTTACAAATTCCCACAATTCGGTAGCACCGAAATTAACATTAAACGAAGAAACTCCGGCTGTGTATGGTTCACCTTCAATCTCATGCATATCTCCTGCATCGGCATGAGCTGCAGCATAATCCTGGTTCAATTGAGGATTTGAAACATTAAAGTTTCTGGTAACTGCAGCATCACCTTCTGTCAATGATACAATCGATGATAATGAACCCGGTAAGGTATAGGTTTCATCGTATGCAGTTGTAATATTAAAACGCATAAGCGTAAACCCGGCAGCACCTTGAAAAGCTCCTGCATTGCTGAATTGTCTGCTTTTTAATTCTACAAATGATCCAACAGGCACCGCTGTAAAATCTACTATCACATCTACTCTTTCACCGGGAGCCAGATAGATTGAACCGGTAGGATCTGCTGTTATATTTTCCAACAATCCACCGTCACCACCTATAATATAGAAACCTAAATCAACCAGATCCTCTGTATCTAGTCCCAGGTTATAAATACGTGCATTACTTCCATTACAAATTCTTAATCGATAAAAACGCTGAGACAAACCATCCTTTAATGCACCGGTAACACCATTAATCATGATGGTTTCGCCGAAATATCCAACCATTTCTTCTGCGGTATTTGTACCATAAAACATACTGGCATCTTCATTAAAACGTTTATCTTGCAATACTAAGAATATTGATCTGTCGCCGGAAGGTAAATTAATTCCATCCTCCTCATCATCTTCTACAACAAACAATCCACCTAAACCGATATTCACCTGCTTTCCGGCAGATTTGCCGTATTGCGGATGATACCAATATAATCCTGCGCGGTTGTTTACGGTAAAATTGTAATTCCTGGAGCCTCCATTAGTAATTCCGTCATCAACACCATCATCCTCACCGGCATTTAGCATTAATCCATGGAAATGGACATTTGAAGTTTCATTTATATGATTTGCGACATCAATATTGACAGATTCGCCCTTTCTTATCCTAAGTGTTGGCCCCCAAATACTATTACCATATCCAAAACAGAATGTCGGATTTACGACTCCGATCAATACTTCTGAGTTTTTAACAGCATCTAGTGAGGCGCCAATAGCACTCGTAGCATTTAAAGACGCTATTGGATTAACAAAGGGTGGTTCAGGAACTGCAAGCCCGCCAACATTTCCGAAAGTAACCACGGGGTCTAATACACCGGGATCGCAACTAGCCAAAAAAGCGGAAGGAGTAATAGCCACCGCTGTAGTACCTAATAGTGCGTTTCTTAAAAATGATCTTCTTTTCATTGTCAAATAGGTTTAATTTTTTAAACGTTAATTAATCGTGTGCACAGTTGTTCCCTTTCGGGGAAACTCCGAAAACAGTAAATGAATTTAAATAATTAGGCAAATTGGTTAGCTGGTTCACTAAAACGGAGCTAAGATAATAGATTTATCCAAAGTTAAAAGTTTTAATATGTGGAAAGTGAAAAAAAGTTATTCCTTCCACTCCCAACTCGGTATTAACCCTCTCAAACCCATATCCACCACTGCTTCATTATTGGCAGGTACAATTGCATCAAGATCCCAATCTCCATTTCCGTTCGAATCTATCCACTCAAAACTGTTATTTACCGAAAAAGATATATAAATGAATAATTCTGATGTTTCAGTTCCGTCAATAATGAGAGGCTCGGCAAATGCACCTGTTATTACACAAGACCCTTCCGGCACCGGAGAAGTTGCATCGAGTGGATTTACAACAGTGGTTGCCCCCGCAGGTGCTTGACCGGAATAAATGGCATTATAGGGTTCGAG
>CAZXBG010000194.1:0-5668 GCA_964638865.1 uncultured Chitinophagales bacterium
TGTAATTTAAAAATTACCATGCGAGAAGAAATGTAATGGGATATGCATTTAAAACACATACTATGTTTTTGCAGGTTTGTGTGAAAAGCCATGATTTAGAAATGGTAGATCCCGAATGAGAAAATCTATGGGGATTTTATTTAGGAGTAAAATTAACTATTTCAAAAAAATTAATCGATACTGGAAGTTTTAGAAGATTTTCCATTCGGGATAAATCCAACTAATGGAAACGCTAAATCGCTCCGCTCATAGGCGGTTTCCATAAGTTGGATTAAAAAAAACCGCACCGAGGAGCTGGTGCGGTTTAGCGACTCTAATATGAGAACTAAGAAGAACTTTGTTCAACCCTTGTAAGATCGTTACCTCTTACAACTATAAAATTCTACATATCCTTTAAACGTCAGTAAGACAGAAATTTCGATTTATTGGAGGTTATTTGTCACTCCAAATTATATAAATGATTGATTGTGAGTTAACTACGTTGTTTTAAAAGCACCATTTAACGGATTTTCAGGCCAAAAAAAGGTCCAAATATTTTTATAGTAGCCAAAATATTCTCAAAATAGTGGCAAAATCATCGGAAAATTCAGGATATATCTGTTATTACATAGTTTTGGGATGCATAGAAACAGGTATCCCAAACCTTTTTTTCCATTAATATCTTTCCCAAAGGTGACTTAGAAGAAAGCGCAATGATGGTTTTTGAGTCGATAATCACTTTGCCAAAGCCTATCGATATAAAAAAGAAATCTTTGTCAGTTGTTATTAAACTTCCATTTGAAACTTTCGGCGAACTTCTGGTAATGTCAATTAATTCTAATTCTTTTCGCTGATCGTTTGCGTTCCACAATTGTTTAATAATATTCTCCTGTTCCAAATGCAACATAGCCCTCGCAGTTTCATATTTATCACCGGCAGTGCTTTTTGTTTCGTTGGAAATACTTTCTTTTAATTCTATTAAAATATTTTCCAGCAATAATATTTTATCGTTGATTGTTTGGAGCAGATGAAAATATATCTTTTCTTTAAGATTCAATTTTTGTAATAATTGTTTTATAATGGTTTTCACTTTATTTTCTTCTTTGTGCTCTCCGTGTATCCGTGGTAACCATTTTTTTCCGCAAAAATGTATTTTAGAATAACTCACAACATAAATAAATAAAATACTTTGACAATAACCTTCAATTATAAAATATTTTAAATTTCAGCTTCACAACTTCATGATATTCTTATACAATATTCCTGTATTATCCTGCAATTTAATTAAATACATTCCGCTCACCAGATCGTTTAATGGGATGGTTATTAAAACATCAGAAAATATTTTTTCATAAATAATATGTCCGGTTGAGTTGAAGATGCTTATAACTAAATTTGAATTCACATTTCTGTGAAGATATAAAAAATCCTGTATTGGATTAGGAAAAATATTAATCTCTGATACCATAATATTTTCCAGTTTAACTGTTCCGGTATCATAATTAATTTCCCACCCAATTTCTTCCAAAACGGTGAGGGTTAAAATTCCCGGCTGATGTCCGGCATGTCCCGATGCGGCCTGAGGGGTCATAAATTCATTGTCGTTCCCAACGGGATAAGTATCTTCATCCCAATGCGAAAGGCTTGAACCCAGGGTAAAAGCACCCGGGGCATATATTTTTGGTTTTGTTCCACCGGTTTCAATAATGATCTCAAGACTATTAAAAAATATCTGATTGCTGATTATTTCTGTTCCAAGCTCAGTGGAAGGGTTTGTGAAGGATGTTAAAACGGTACCGACTGCATTTTCGAGGTAAACATCAAAAACCGAAGGCATAGTATCTAAAGCCGGCCAAGCAAAAGTAGTAGTGAGGGGTGCAAATGCAGATGCATCAATTAATCCGAAGGATCCCGTCGTTCCCGATTTATTGGAAAGACTAAGAAATCCTAATCCATGACAGATTTCATGTAAAACCGTAGAAACAAAATCGTATTGGGTTGGGCCGGGATTTTCATCCAATCCGTAATACCAATTGGCAAGAGAACTGAAATAGATTTCTATATCCGCAAAATCGCCGTTTAGATCGGTGCCACTTATTGCATTTGCGAGACAGGAAGCATACCATACATCAGAAATGGGTGCACCCGCGTAATTTAATTCCCCGTTAGGAAAGGTGATGCCGAGTTGTCCGGGCAACAATGGCTGCATATGCGCAACAATTTTTATGGGCACATCACTTATCAGGTAATTGCTCCAGATATTTGCGGCATAATTAAAAGCAGTTATTGCCTCAGCCGAAAGTCCCAGAAATTCCACTTCAAAAGTGGCAGACTGGGCTTTGCATTTATTTGCGAATAATGACAAAACAAGCAGAGTTGAAAACAGGGAATTACGTAAAAATGCCATCATGAATTATATTTATATCCTCAAATATAAGTATCTATAAAAGATTCTAAGGAAAATTGAATTCACAATAAAATTTTATGTTTTAATACATTATATCTGATGAAATTTTTGTTCTTAAAAGGTGGTTTACGTAGCAGGGATGGGCATCAGCAGGTGGTTTTAATGTCCCTTATGCGCCGCCAAAGTAGAATAAAAGCCCCAATGATTGCAGCATTTGAGCGAAAATCAGCGCCACCGTCTTAAAAATATTTATTGGAGTATAGATTTAATTTCAATTCGAGGCACATTAATACCGTTTGATATTGCGCCCTTTTAGCACCGGCTGGCAAGCATTAGAGACATTTAAGCCGCATGCGGAAACACCCGCCTGAATGGCACGGTTGGGCAGGCTTGATTTTTGGTGCTTTCTTTTGATCAAACAAAACGAAAAAAAATTGATTTCATAATGATAGATCAATAGAAGTAGGATTTCCGAGGTTGTAGATTTTTAAATACCCATTAATATATAAATTTGGAAGCTTTGTGACATGGCAGCCATTTTCTTCTGCATCCTTTATTAATTAACTTTAACAAAAATTACGTGCGTGCTGCTGTTGCTACTTAATAAATTTATTGTAAGATCACTATTGATTGCGATACTGTTTTTCGCATTTCAAATATTGGTTTATTCTCAAAATATTACTATTACCGGATATGTAAAAGCTGAAAACACTGCCGAACCCATCCAATTTACCAATGTGCTGTTAAAAAATGAACATACAGGAACCTCAACAGATGAAACAGGAAAATTTTCTATAGAGTCTGCAATACCCTTCGATACACTCATTATTACGTACATAGGTTATAAAACAGACACCATATATCTCAAAAAAGAAAAAGATCAGCAATATACTATTAATCTTATTCCGGAAAATTTTGATTTAAATGAAGTGGTAATCAAACCGAAAGAAGAACCGGCAAAATTATTAATGCGGAAAGTGATAGAAAACAAAAAACAGAACGATCAGCAAAATATAGCGGGATACAAATCGAAGGGCTACACAAAAATCGAATTGGATATTGGTAATTTAACTGCCGGCACAGCAAATTCTGTAAAAGAAAATGCATTTAATGTTTTGCGCGATCATATTGATACAATTAGTGATGATACACCATTTCTCCCGTTCTTTTTAACGGAGACTGTTTCTGATTTTTATTATAGAAAATCTCCAAAATCGAAAAAAGAAGTTATTCAGGCAAGCCGCACTTCGGGAATTAATAACGCGAGTATCTCTCAGGTATTGGGAAATTATTACGAACAATTTAATATATACGATAATTATTGGTACCTCCTGAGTAAAAATTTTATTCCTCCGGTTTGTGATGCATGGAATTTTTTCTACAAAGTTGCTTTGGTGGATTCTGCTTATATCGACGATGACTGGTGTTACAGAATTAATTTTTATCCCAAACAAAAACAGGAAAATGTTTTTGAGGGATATATGTGGATTGCAGATGGATCGTTTGCTGTGAAGGAAGTTCTAATGAATCTCGATAGCACCGCTAATATTAATTATTATAAACGCGGAGTATTTTATCAGAAGTATGACAATGTAAACGATTCATTATGGGTAATGGTCAATGATAAATTAGTTGTGGAATTTGCTCCCGGAAAAACTACTGCAACTATTATTGCGCGAAAAACTTCCACCTATTCCGATTATATTGTTAATCCAGATATTTTTATTGAAGTTTCACATTATAAAGATGATATTGTTTATAGCGACAGTGTAATAATTAATGATGAAAGTTATTGGGCTGATAAACGACCAATGGTGCTGACCGAAAATGAATTAGGTGTTTATGAGTTGGTGGATAGTCTGCAAAATATTAAAGCCTTTACCACACTGATAGAAATTTATAATACTTTAATGTATGGTTACTGGAACCTCGGTTATGTGCGCATCGGGCCTTTTGCTAATATGGCGAGTTCTAATGAGGTGGAGGGATTGCGTTTGCGATTGGGCGTTAAAACCGGAGATCTTATCAGCAAACGCATGGCGCTGGGCGGTTACCTTGCTTATGGATTTAAAGACAAAACTTATAAATACGGTTCGGAATTTAATTTAGTGATCTCTAAAAAACCCTGGCAACAATTTAAATTTAATTACGAAAACGATCTCGATATAGGAAGTAGCGGTGCCGTTACTTTTGGAGAGGATAATTTATTATCCGGAATTTATCGACGGCGAGAAACGCCACAAAAATTAATTGATCAGGAAAAATTTACCTGGTTTTATCAAAAAGATTGGATTTGGGGATTATCAAATTCCATTATATTAACAACAGTGGACATGCATCCGCTTTTTGATATTTATTATTACAACGGACACGATTCTTTAGTGAGTGATATTCAAAATTCGGAGATCAACTTCGGGTTTCGGTTTGCGTACAGAGAAAAATTCTTATTCGATAATTATCGCCGTTACAGCATTGGCACAAAATATCCTGTGTTAACTTTTAATTATAAAATGGGAGTGGACGGACTTTTTGATGGGGATTTTAATTATCGCACTTTCGAATTCACCATTAAAGATTATTTTACAATGGGAAGTATCGGAGGAACAACTGTTTCCTTAAAATCCGGAAAAATATTCGGAACACTTCCAACCTTATTATTAGAATCGCCACCCGGCAACGAAACGTATTTCATGAATCACGGCACATTTAATCTCATGAACGAATACGAATTTGTAAATGATACCTACGCCGAATTATTTATTACCCATAGTTTCTGGGGATTCTTTTTAAATAAAGTTCCCTTGGTAAACAGATTAAAATTGCGCGAGGTGGCATCCTTTAAAATGGCTTATGGTTCTCTGTCGCATGCAAATCAGGCTACAAATAATTATCTCAAAGAAACGGAACCTTTTTTCATCGGTAATGCATCTCCCACCAAACCTTATATGGAAGCTGGAATTGGTTTAGAAAATATTTTCAAATTAATTCGTGTTGATGCTATTTGGCGTTTGACCTATCGCAACAATCCACTTGCTCCGAATTTTGGGGTGAGGGTTGGGGTGAGTTTGGATATATAGGAGACAAATGCTTTTCATTTTGAAAATATTGCGCAAAAAAGGTTGCTTGTTAAATCAAATAGTATTATATTTATTCTCTCAAAACACCAAACCCCTGACCTTTGGCCCCACAGCCAACCCTCTCCGGTTGATGTTTTGGATTTTTTTTAAAAATCTAAAAACCGCAACTATGAAAAATCAAAATTTTTTGCTTCCATCAAAAAAA
>CAZXBG010000195.1:0-5660 GCA_964638865.1 uncultured Chitinophagales bacterium
ACTGTCCATAAGGCCAAACCTTATCCAACATTAAACAACAGACAGGCAATCTCTTCCAGATATTCCGTTTCCCATTTTGTTTTGATGTCAGGCATGTTTAAAACGCTGTCGAGTAGTGCATTCTGGCGTTTGTATTCTTTTAGGGCATTGCTGTAGGGCATATTGCTAAAGGAGACCATGGAATAAACAGGCAAGAATTTGGTAGGATATTTTTCATTCACTTTTGCCGCAATTTTTTTCTTGAATTGAAAGTCAGGATCGGCAACGAGGTCGCGCATTTCGATAAAATTCAATTTTGCAAGATCGGCAATAGCGTCGCTGTTTGGTTTTCTGGATGTTTGAAAAGCGGGTAATATTTTACTCCAGTCGTGATTAAATTCATCAATAAGTGAATCCAATACGGAGCAATCCTCAAAACCACAATTCATTCCCTGGCCATAAAACGGAATTATTGCATGGGCAGCATCACCAATCAACAATGTTTTTCCGTTTACCCACGGGAAACATTTCACGGTCATTAAGGAACCGGTGGGGTTTTGAAAATAATCCTGTTTATAGGTAGGCATCAGAGGAATTACGTCAGGAAAATACGTCTCAAAAAAGTGCTGGAGATCAACCTCCGACTTTATAGAATCGAAGGATAATTCGCCTTTGGAGTGAAAAAACAATGTGCAAGTAAAACTTCCATCAAGATTGGGCAAAGCGATGAGCATAAAATTTTTTCTTGGCCAAATATGCAGGGCATCTCTATCTATTAGCCAGCTGTTTCCCGGTCCTGCCGGTATTGTAAGTTCTTTGTAACCATGATCTTCATAAACTTGTTCGTAGTTGAATTTGTCGGTTTTTATCATGGTGTAACGCGCCAGACTAAAAGCTCCATCGGCACTAATTAGCAGGTCGGGTTGCAGTTTATAGGTAGATCCGGTTTCCGCATCTTCCATTGCAGCATAGGTTCCCGCAAGGTCAGTTTCTACTATTCTTTGGTTAAAATGAAAGGAAATGCCGCTTTTTTCGGCTGCGTTAACCAGTGAAATGTTTAAATCGCCTCTGGAAACAGAGTTTATAGCTTCTCCGGGCTTACCATATGCCTGAAATGCTAAACCGCCATCAACGGCATGTATCATTCTGCCGGGCATGGGAATGGCCATTTTTCGAATTTCTTCCTCCATTTTTACACCTGCCAAACCTTTCCAACCTCGTTCGCTAATTGCGAGGTTGATAGAACGGCCTCCTGCGGCACCTGTGAGCCTCAGGTCTGGTCTGCGTTCATACACAGCAACATCATACCCTTTTCTTTTGAGATACATGCTCAGAAGCGACCCCACTAAACCTGCGCCCATTATTGCAATTGTTTTTACTTGCATTTCATTTGTTTAGTAATGGCTACAAAAATAACTTTTATTGATGTTTAAATACTTAATCAGAAAAGGAGCCGCTAAATTTTGGCAAGATTGTTTTTCATGTTTTTTATTTATACCTTTATTATCAATATTTATTATACAAATAATATAGCTATGAGCACTTCAATCAAATTTACCCCCCCCCTTAAATTGACATTTCTTTTAATTAACATCGGATTTAATTTAATTACCTCAGTATTACCTGCACAGGTAATTACCGGACCCGGTATGCATTGGTCAAAAGATCATTGGCTGGGTATGGAAACAGAACCGCAAAGTGAATCAGGTGAGGATTGGTATTATGATTTTATTCCTTATATGGAAGACGAAACCTTGGATGGATATGCAGGTTTTGGATTCCGCTCTTACGTAAATGATAATGGGGATTTTGAATGTTTTAATTGTGGTGTTGGAGTTATAAGCCCTGAGCATTTGGAGAGATACGGCTATGAAGTCGGTTGCAATTACCCTAAAATTGCAGAAATGGACAAACTTGGTAACATAGAATGGTATGAAGTATACCCTAAGGGTTTCGGAGCATTTAGAGCAGGCATACAATTAAAAGATGAATCCGGCTATGTGGGCGTTGGATATTTAAAATTTGAAGGTGGTAACCAAATTCCTTATAACCCCGGAATAATAGGAGAAGGTAATGAACTTTCTTTATTGGATTGCGACCCTGATCCTGTTTCTACTTATAATTTATTATATATAGTAAGAACCGATGAGGAAGGGGAAGTGCAAGCTGAGGCAGTTTATGGGTGGGAAACTGGTGGCAATGCAAATACAGCCGCTTCTCAAGCTTATGGCATTATACAAGTTTCCGACGATGATAATTTAGTTATAATTGGATACGCTTTTGAAGGTGGATTACGAAAAGGCTATCTGATGAAAATTGATAAGGATGATTTAAGTGTTATCTGGAGAAAAACGATAATAGATGCCGGACCTTATAGTTCTATAGCGACAGCTCTCGTTGAATATGAAGATTATTATTATGTAGCCGGAACAAAAAATTATGCTACTGGAATACCCGGGCATGGAAAAATAAATATAGTAAAATTTGAACCCGATGGTGATTTTGATGAAAATTTCGAAATTAATTATGCTACAACAGGTGATACTGATATTGATGAACATTTTGAAGATTGCACTGAAACTCCATTAGCCATCTCCACGTGTGTAGCATATAAAATGGTTATTAATGACGGAGATTTATTGGTTGCGTCGGAAATTAAAAGAACAGATGATGTTCAGGGAACTAAAGCAGAAGCACTTGGGAAAGTTTATAGAATTAATTTGACAGGATCTATGTCATGGGAAAATACGGTATCAGTGGTGGAATCCCCTACTGACAAACTTGTAACTTTCGATCTTAAAGTGGGTATTACAAATACTTATGATGGTGGTTATGCTATAACTTCTTCAAAACATATTTCCGATTTATATGTTGAATGCGATGATTCTGAAAATCTGACGTATTATCCCGGCACTACGGAAAGTTTTTCTTACGAATGGACCCGAGTGTGGAATGCAGATGCGTATATCGCAAAATTTTCGTCAAGCGACGTAATGGAATGGAATGCCACCTATCCAATAACTGATGGTTATGGAACCTATTTTCCCGATGATATAAAACAAATGGAATGCGTATATCAAATTGTGGAAGCACCCGACCATGGTTTAATAGTTGCCGGTAATAATTCAAAAAACTTCGACGATGATTTGGTTATTAAAACTTACAACGATTGTAACAGATATGTATCTTACAATACCGGTGCAGGCGATATAAATGTTACCGGCACAAATACAATAAGCTCAAATACTACTTGGAATGCCAATAAAAAGGTGCGTGGCATTATTGAAATTATGGACGATGCAACTTTAACAATAACGAGTGAAGCCATAATACAATTTGCTGATTCAAAAGCAGATAATATCCCAACCTATATACTCGTTAAAAGAGGCGGCAGACTGGTAATAGAAGATGAAGCAATATTAACAGGTAATGCCGAATGTGGTACTATGTGGGAGGGCATTTATGTTGAAGGCACCTATGGCACAAACCACCCTACACCCGCTTCGCTAATTTATAATAGTTATTATGTATCTGATGACAAACATGGTATTGTTTTAATTTCTGATGGTGCAACAATAGAAAATGCCAGACAGGGTGTTACACTGGGCTTTTCGCCGGCGTCGGAAGATTATCCGGATTATAACGGCGGGATATTAATTGCTAACGATGCAAATTTTATAAATAACAGTATTGATGTTTTTTTCTGGCCTTTCAATAAATCGAATGTAAGTTTTATGCGTAATTGTAATTTTAGTACAAATGCAATATTAACTGATGAAATAGAAAAGCCCATTGCACACATTGAAATGATACAAGTTAAAGGTGTAAGCATGCGTGGAAATACATTTGAAAACTTAGTAAGTTCTACACTCTATAATGGAACCGATAGAGGAATGGGCATTTATAGTTTAAATTCCACTTTTTATGCAAACGACAATGCCAATGCATTTGGAACAACCGGAAGCACAAGCAGCGATCCCAATTATTTTAATGATTTATACGTTGGCGTTTATGGTGCACAATACACAACCCTTTCTACAAATATTGTTGTAGATGGCAATGTTTTTAATGATAATGGTAAAGGTGTCTATTTAGGCGGTACTGCACTTGCAGAGGTAAATAGAAATACTTTTAATTTACCGGAAAGAAGCACCTATGGATTATACATTGATGCTTCTACCGGTTATGGCGTTGAAGAAAATATATTTACAGGTTCAGGAGCCGATCATCCACATAGCCAAGCCGGTTTGGTTATTAACGCAAGTGGCACAGCTTCCAATATGTTTTATAGAAATACATTTAATGATTTAAAATATGCAAGTAGAATACAAGGCAATAACGGCAATACCACCTCCGGCCTTGTGGTTAAGTGTAATACGTATGAAGATAATAAATTCGATATTTCTTTAATATCCGGAAGTACAACTGCCACCATGAACCAAAATCAAGGAACCTGCGGTGGAACAACTACACCGGCAAATAATTTATTTACCGACCCTACCTTTACCGATCTCGATAATCAAATTAAAACATCAAGCGATATAAATACCGGAAATTATTATAAATATACTTTTCATGAAGATTTGTTTCAGTTGTTTACACCTTTTGCAGCTCCTGCAATTTATTCTAATTCAATTGACCCTAAGCCAGATGGAGATGTAGAAGAAACTGGATGTTATACATTTTCCTTTAACATTGAAGATAGGGAAACTGTGTATTGCCCCACTAATTTTACTTCGGGCGGAAGTGGGGAAAGAATGGCCGCTCCCGGTAAAATTAAACCCGGCAGAGGCAATACTATGGCCCAACCTTTTAATAAGTATCTAAATGCAAAAACCTTAGGTGAGGATTATACCACTTTTATAAGTGATATTCAATTTAATATGTTAGCGAGTTATTACATGCAACAACATGATATGGATAGCCTTGCCAGTATTGTAGATGTGAATTCCGGTATTTTGGCGCAGAGTATAAAAGTGCAATTAGCACTAGATGAAGCACAATTTGAAACAGCGAGCACCTTAGTAAATAATATAGCTGAATCTGAAACCCTTTTAGATGAAGAATACAGTATTGATTTGCAAAATATAGCTATTAATTTAACACAAGATACTCTTACCTGGCTGCAATTAAATCAGGAGCAGATGGATCAAATCAATACACTCGCATTAAAACAAACCAAAGAAGGAATACAGGCAAAATTAATTTTGGAACTATTAACGGGTGTAAATTATGAAGAGCCGATAAATCCGTTAAATGAGGAGTTTACTGAGGAAGAATTAAGGGATATCAAAAAGATATTTCCTGTACCGGAATTAAATACGATTACCATTTATCCTCATCCCGTAGGCAATAGCAGTATTGTAGAAATAAATTTAGAATATATACAACCAAACACCCGTTTTATTATAACCGACATGCAAGGAAGGTATATCAATTCATTTCCGCTTAGGGAAAATAATAATTATATTAAACTCAACAATAGCATGTTGAAATCCGGCGTGTATATTGGTTATGTTTCCTGCACTTCATGTCCGGCCTTAAGTAAACAAATAGTTGTAGTAAATTAATAGCAATCATGCGTCTTTTATTTTTATTCTTATTGAGTTTGTGTCTCACCAAAGCTGTTCAGGCACAAACTACTTTTTCTAAACTGTATTGGAATTATCCTGCCACAACTT
>CAZXBG010000196.1:0-5630 GCA_964638865.1 uncultured Chitinophagales bacterium
GTAATGAGTAATGAGTAATGAGTAATGAGTAATGAGTAATGAGTAATGAGTTTGCCTGCATCGTGATTTTCCTTCGTATCAAACTACTTCAACCCCTTACCAACCCTTTCCCTACCAACCACTCCGCTATTTGCACTGCATTTGTGGCGGCGCCTTTTCGAAGATTATCGGCAACAATCCAACAATTTAGTGTTTTTTTTTGGGTGTAATCTCTTCTGATTCTGCCGACAAAAACTTCATCTTTTCCTTCTGCATCCAAAGGCATTGGATATATTTGATCATTAAGATCATCTTGCAGAACTACACCTTCCGTACTATTCAAAATTTCAAATACTTCTTTGATATCAAAATCGTTTTCAAATTCAATATTTACACTTTCGCTGTGTCCTCCGCTTACGGGAACACGAACAGCAGTTGCGGAAACCTGAATGGTATCATCCCCCAAAATTTTTCTTGTTTCAAAATGCATTTTCATTTCTTCTTTGGTGAAACCATTATCCAAAAAAACATCCACCTGCGGAATTACATTTTTATCAATTTGATATTTATATGCAGGATTTTCAACTATCCGACATCCGCTTGTGCGTTCATTATATAATTGCATAATTCCTTTTGCTCCGCTTCCGGAAACAGATTGATAAGTAGAAACAACTATACGCTTTATTTTATATTTTTTATGCAGTGGATTTAATACCATTACCATCTGAATAGTGGAACAATTTGGATTTGCAATTATTCCGCTTTTTAATTGCAGAATATGGTCAGCATTAATTTCAGGCACTACCAAAGCACACGCGTCGTTCATCCTCCATGCACTGGAATTATCCACCACCCAACATTTTATTTTTTCAAATTCAGGCGCCCATTCCAATGATGTATTTCCTCCGGCACTGAACAAGGCAATTTGCGGTTGCATTTTCAGCGCATCCTCCATACTTACCACCGTTACATCTTCTCCCTTAAATTTTACTTTTTTACCTACAGAATGTTCCGTGGCAACAGGTATCAGTTCCGTAACCGGAAAATTTCTCTCCTCCAATATTCTGCGCATCATTTGACCTACAAGTCCCGTTGCGCCTACAACTGCAATTTTCAATGTATAAAATTTTCACAAAGATAATATAGCCGAACAAGTGTTGAAGTTGGATAGCTGAATTATTTTGAACACCCGGATAAATCAGGTAAAACTGCCAGAAATGAAAGCACTCATACCAAGTATCAAACCGATTACCCTTAATTCACACGGATTTAACTTAAAAATTATATTCTTAAATCAGGAATTGTTCGTATTTTTCGCATCCGATTTATGAAAAACATATTCCTTTTCTGCACACTTCTGATCCTTACCCGGATCGGTTCCGCTCAATTTTCTGAAAATTTTGACGATGGTGATTTTGTTGGTTGGGCCGGCAACGATACTGCCTTTATTGTAGATGCTTTATTTCAATTGCAATTGGATGGTAATTGTGACGGCGGCGGAACAAATTATTTATCTGCTGCTGTATCCACAAATGATACTGCTACATGGGAATTCTTTGTAAACCTTGAATTTGATCCTTCCGGAAGTAACTTCACGAGATTTTATTTACAAAGTGATAATCCTGATCTCACTGCATCCTTAAACGGATATTATATAAAGATAGGAGAAGATGGAAGTAACGATGCCGTAAAATTATACCGACAAGAAGGATTTACTTCCACTTTATTGTTAACAGGAACATTGGCAGAAGTTGCAGTATCACCTACAGTTCGTGTAAAAGTAATCCGCACAATAGAAAATGAATGGCAATTATTTGTGGATGCAACCGGTGGCTTCACTTATATAAACGAAGGTTCCGTTATTGATGATGTTATTATTGGAGGAGATTTTATTGGTTGGTATTGTAAATATTCCTCCACGCGTTGCGACGCTTTTTATTTCGACGATATCAATGTTTCACCAATATATGTGGATGATGATGCTCCATTTATTTCTGTATTAACGGTAGTAACAACAACACAAATTGAATTGGATTTTAATGAAAATATCGAATTGATTTCCGCTGAGGATGAAAGTAATTATTCCATCGATGCAGGAGTTGGTAATCCAATTGATGCAACAAGAGCACCCACAGATTTTTCCAAAGTTTTGCTCACTTTTGTTGATGATTTTCCGGAAGCAATATTATTGACTTTAACAGCAAGTAATATTCAAGATGAAGTAGGAAATGTATTAATAAGTGAATCAAAATCATTTATCATTTATACCGTAAATCAATATGATATTGTGATCAACGAAATTTTTGCAGATCCGGAACCGCAACTGGAATTGCCAACAGCAGAGTATATTGAACTTTACAATACTTCAGAAATTGATATAGACCTTACCGGATTTACTCTTTCTGATGCAACATCCGAAAGCGATGTTTTTCCAGCTTATATTTTACCTGCGAATGACTATGTAATTATAATAGATGAAAATGTAGTGGATTCTTTTGCAGGATTTACTGATCTATTATTAATTCCAAGTTTACCCTCGCTAAATAATGATGGTGATGATCTTGTTTTAAAAGATGCATCGGGAAATGTGATACACAGTATTTCCTATGAACTCGACTGGTACGACAATGCAATAAAGGAAGATGGTGGTTGGAGTTTGGAAATGATAGATCCTTCAAACCCTTGTCAAGGTGATGCAAACTGGACTGCATCAGAAGATCTATCCGGCGGAACTCCCGGCGAAATTAATTCTGTGTTCGGCGAAAATGCCGATGATGTTCCACCTATGCTTATCAGTGCATATCCTTCTGCATTAGATACGGTGATCGCTTTTTTTGATGAGGACATCGACTTAAATACAGCATCCGTTTCAGATTTTATTTTGTCGAATGGAATTGGTTCACCGCTTAGTTTAATATTGGATAATAATACACCAGATTTTATAGGAATGATATTTGGGAGCCCTTTAAACCTTGGTGTAGTTTATACACTAACTGTGGAAAATATCACGGATTGTTCCGGTAATAATATCGGATCTTTTAATATTGTAGAGTTGGGAATTCCTGAACCTGTAGATTCCGGGGATATTGTAATTAATGAGGTGTTATTTAATGCCTATACTGATGGTTTTGATTTTGTGGAATTATATAATACATCAAATAAAATTATAGATCTTTCTAAAGTTATTATTGGCGAACTGGACATCACCGATACAACACTAATTTTAGAATTTGGATATGCAAGTACATCAGGAAAATTATTATTTCCGGAAACCTATATGTGTGTTACGCCCAATATTGAAAATGTAGTAAGTAATTATCACGCTATTGATACCGGGAATTTTGTAGCGTCGCCAGACCTTCCCAGTTTTCCGGATAATGAAGGAATTGTAGTTATATATGATCCTGTATTAAATATAATAGACAGGTTGCATTATTACGACGATTGGCAATATGCGTTACTTACCGATGAAGATGGCGTGTCGCTGGAACGTGTTAATTATAAATTTGAAACGCAAGATCAGGACAACTGGCACAGTGCTGCAGAAGATGTTTATTTTGCAACGCCGGGATATCAGAATTCCGTATTTGGAGATATAGTTGGTGGCGGAGAGATTGTTTTGGAATATCCCGTATTTTCTCCTGACGGTGATGGTTATCACGATCTTTTATTGATATCGTACACCACTGCAAGTGAGGGTTATACCGGAATATTTAAAATATTTGATGCACAAGGAAGAATAATTAATGAATTAAATGGATTAACTACACTTAGTCGGGAAGGTTTTTTAACCTGGGATGGAGTAGATGCTGATGATATTGCAGCCAAAACCGGAATTTATATTTTATATGTGGAGCTTTTTAATGCCAAAGGCGATGTTGAAAAACACAAACTGAAGTTTACTCTGGTAAGAGGTTGAGGGTTGAAGGGGTTATATACATGGCAAGAAAATATTTTGCTTTTTATAGGCAACGCATTCTTAGGAAAATAGTGTGACAATTTTTATAAACCTTTATGCACTTTGTGTGTTCGTGGGGGAAAAACGGTTCCGACAAAGAGCACAAAGAGAAAAATTTAGAACGTTCAAGTGTGAATCGCGAGTGTTTTTTTCTGCATTTAATTTATTTATCTGCATGCAGTTTTTCCAACTCTCTTCTATAATCATACTGCAGGTCTTCATGCATTTTAGAAATTGATATACCTGTTTTTTTTAGTTGCATCTGATACAAATTAAATAAAGCGCCGCTTTTTGTAAAGTCAATTTCCAAAGATTGAATTTTATAACAAAAATAAATACGCAAATCGGTTTCCGTTTCGGGGTTTCCGGAGAAGCGGATATATTTATTAATTGTTCTCAACACCTTGCGAATACTTTTTTTTGCCAGATATAAATTGGAAATATTCATTTCCTTGAAGTGTTCATCCATTTCCTCTTTAATTCCCTGAATAAACGCTGGTTCGTCATCTGATTCAAAAAGTATATAGGTAAGCAACTCTTTGTTTTCCTTTTTATACTTCATCAACCGGGCACAAAGTTCCATCACCTCGCCAGGGTCGCGTGACTTTAGTTCTTTTTTAAGTTCATTGATGGAAGCGGGTTTCATTGTACAAATGTACTGCCTCTTTCGCATATAGATTAAATACAAGAAAGATCTTCTCCTTACCTTTACAATTTAAAATAACTGTTTCTGAAAAATAGCGTTAAATCTATCATAAAGATCTACTCGGACGGAAGTTGTCACACACAACTCAAAACCGGCGCCTGGGTTGCAATACTATTTGTGGGGGAGAACAAAATTGTTTTAAACAATATCGAAGAAAACACCACCCATAACAGAATGGAATTATTGGCTGTGATCTCTGCAATTGATCATGTATTAAAAGAAAAAATCCCTTTTTTGGAAATGGAAATATACTCCGATAGTCAGTATGTGGTTGATCTTATGGAAAGAAAAGAAAAACTCAAAGGGAAAAATTTTTTAACCAACCGCGGAACTCCAATTCAAAATGCAGATCTTGTGTTATACCTTATCAGGTTAATGGAACAAAATCCGCTTAGCTTTATAAAAGTAAAAGCACATCAAAAATCAATATCTGAAATAAATTATAATCGGGAAGCAGATATATTAGTGCGTTCGCTGCTTCGCTCTTATTTAAATAAAAAATCAAATGGATAACAAATGAACAATACCATAAGATCAAAAATTAAGATCGGCGCTTTAGTAAATATTGTATTAAAAGAAGATCAGCGAAGTGGAAAATTAACGGAGGGAATTGTAAAAGATATACTCACAAGTTCTCCAACACATCATCACGGAATAAAAGTGCGATTAGAAGATGGACAGATAGGAAGAGTGAAGGAAATTTTGGAGGAATGATAGGAAGGGTAGCAGTATCGGGAAGCGGGATAAATTCCAGATAGTTGATGCTTGATACCTCCTACGTGATACCATTTTGATACCGGGTAAATAATAAATAAAAATCAAAAAATATAAAATATCAAACGGATCGTAACCATGAAACTTTTGCAAACTATTGTGAAAACTCTGGTCCTCAAAAAAACAGTGGGCAGTGGACAGTGGCCGTGGCAGTGGGCAGTGGCAGTAGTCAGTTTGTAACATTGGAGCCTATTCGTTCCGGAGAAAATTGTG
>CAZXBG010000197.1:0-5544 GCA_964638865.1 uncultured Chitinophagales bacterium
ATGAGTTATGAGTAATGAGTAGATCCACGTAAACCGAATACTTTTAGACCTGACCATTGACCTGTGGCAATATGATGGGTGTTGATTTTGATTTGACAAGCATGATAACTCCGGATTCACGAAATGAGTTATGAGTGATGAGTAATGAGTAGATCCTCGTAAGCTGAATGCTTTTAGGGCTGACCAATGAGCAGTGACTCTTTCCCCTCCCTCCCCCTTATTAACAGCTAAAATCAAATCACGAACTTCAACTTCCGGTATCTTCGCGCTGTGTTAGCGTCTGCATTAAAAATTTATACTGATTCTTATAAGGGATTAACCAGGGCCGTTTGGGCATTGTCGATCATTCAGTTTATTAACAGAAGTGGAAGCATGGTTTTGCCTTTTATGTCGGTATACCTGACAACTGCTTTGGGCTACAGCGCAACAACTGCCGGTGTAATCATCAGTATATTCGGTGCCGGAAGTATGCTTGGAGCTTATGTTGGCGGAAGATTAACGGATAGTATTGGTCCATTTAAGGTGCAGACATTAAGTTTAATTGTTGGAGGTACTTCCTATCTGTTTTTACCTTTTTTCACCGATTTCTATATGCTAGCTGCTGGTGTTTTTATTTGTGGGCTGATTAATGACAGCATGCGCCCGGCTTCTTCTGCTATGATAGGATATTTTTCGACACCGGAAACAACTACGCGCTCCTTTTCTTTGTTGCGCATGGCAATAAATCTGGGTGTCGCAATTGGACCCGCAATAGCTGGAATATTGGCCGGCGTAAGTTATGTATGGCTATTTGTTGGAGATGGAATTACCTGTATAGCTGCGGGATTGGTTTTTTATTTTATGTTCAGAGATAAACAACCTCAATTGCACAAGATCAAACAGGTAGCAGGAGAGCGAAAACAATCACCCTACCGCGATAAACGATTCTTAGTGTTTTTAACAATGGTGTTTTTATATGCTGCAGCGTTTTTTCAGATATTCAGTAGTATTCCACTTTATTATAAGGATGTATATCTAAAACCGGAATATGTAATCGGGTTATTGATAGGATTTAATGGTTTGATCGTTTTTTTATTTGAGATGATAATTGTCTCACAGCTCGAAAAGAGATATGCACCTGGAAAATTAATTGTAGTCGGAACCATAATGCTCGGACTTTCCTTTTTTCTGTTCAATTTCGGACACAGTATGTTTATTTTATTAGCCTCGATGGCACTGCTCAGTTTTTCAGAAATATTTGCCATGCCCTTTATGATATCACATGCAATAAAAACATCTTCACCAGCCACAAGAGGCAGTTATGTGGCCTCCTATACAATTGCCTGGTCCTTGGCTTTTATCCTATCTCCTATTGGGAGCACGGCTATAATCGAAAATTTTGATTATTCCGCTCTTTGGTGGGTAATGGGCGGAATTTGTTTGATCACAGCAACGGGATTTGGCAATAACATGATGATAAGAAAAACAAACCCTGCACAGGAAAATATTCCGTAAGCCGATTTGTAAAAAAAATGCAAATGCTGGCTTAAGCTGTTTTACACAGGCATTGCTTATTATCTTTACACAAAAAAAGAGCATTGAAGTTTACTGTTTTCATAATTAGTATTTCTTGTCTGGTATTATCCTGTGGTAATGAGGATATGGAAGCGTATAAAACCGCACCACAAAATAAATACATACTTTGTCGCGGTTCAGAACTTTATTTAAACGATGGTAAAAAATGGAAAACAAATTTTGAAACCACACGCGGCATAAATCAGATGCTCACTCTCATCAACGATTTCAATCAACCTGCCGACACAACAGCTTACTACAATTTGGCAAATACACTCCTGGAAGATTATATTTATATAATCAATTATTGTGCATATATGGGAGAATCGCATGAATTAGTGCATGCCTATCTATTTCCCCTTCAGGAATTAATTGTTCCTATGCAGATAGGTGGAGAAATTACTTGTACCAATCAGTTTGAGAAGATCAAAAAACATTTACTTACCTATCATGAATACTTTGAATAAAAATATGCGATCTTTCTTTAAGAGCCTAACGTATTGATTGTTAGCAAATGATTACAGAGTATAGAAAATTTGTCATACCAAATTCATTTTTCGGGCAAGAAATTAATTTCTGCTATGTTTGACCTATTTATTTCTATCTTTAACTATACATAAAGATTTATAAACTCAATCAAAATGATTAACAAACTTCTCCTCCTCTCCTTCCTGATTATGACACTTTTTCAAAATGCATATGCACAGCAGGCGAATTGTGATAATCTATATCTGGATGCCGATACATTTTATATCAATTACCTGGATGATAACATAGTGGACGGCAATTTATTTTACAATGATACCGTCTGGTCTGTTTATCCAACTATCCTTATCATTCTAGATGACACTTCCATTATTACCTCCAACGATATTATGGTTTTATCATCGCTGGATTCCGGTTATGTGCAACCCTTTAATTTCGCCATGAATTTTAAAACAAATTTATATCCCAACAACACACCCGTAAATGCATTTTTTCATATTTACGACTCCGATTGGCCCGGTGACTCTATTGTGAACTGTTATTTACCGATCACTATAATGCTTGAAAATTTCACAACAGGCATTGAGAATCAATTGGAAACAGACAATTATACCCTTTTTCCAAATCCAATTACAAATAATGCAACTTTGCATTTTGAAAATGTTTTAGGGGGAAATTGTATATTTATGCTGTACAATTCAAAAGGAGTTCTTGTTAGTACCGTTCAAGATATAACAAGCTCCGAGATTGAAATTAAGAAACAAAATTTGATGAGCGGATTGTATTTTTTTAATATGATGAAGGAAGGGCAGATATTTGTTTCCGGGAAATTAGTAATTAATTGATGGCCAATTTAATATTTTTTTAACCACCACACAAAATCCTAAATATGAAACAACTAACCCTGATGCTATTGTTTGTCTTGCTTGGCAACAACCTATTCTCTCAAAACAAAACTGCAGCTGATGACCTTGTAATGGAAGGCATTGAACTTCACGACAAAGGTGATTACAAAGGAGCTATCGCTAAATACGATAAAGCACTTTCAGTTGACAAAGACAATTTATTCGCACTCACTGAAATGGCTTACAGTTTATTATCAATGGAAAAAAATAAAGAATCTATTGAATATTGCGAAAAGGCTATTAAACTTTATCCTGGTGATAAGGATTTGAATGTTGTATATGTAACGTATGGTAATGCAACCGATGGGTTAAACAAAACAGAAGACGCAATTAAGATCTATAATCAGGGATTATCTAAATTTCCGGATTTTTATCAATTATATTTTAATAAAGGTGTTTCGCAATCTACTTTAAAAATGTATGATGATGCGCTTTTATCTTTTGAAAGGGCAGTGCAATGTAATCCAAACCATGCAAGTTCGCACAATGCTATCGGCCGGCTGAAAAATTATGATGGTAAAAGAATTGCTGCCTTATTAGCTTTTTGCAGATTTCTTGCAATAGAACCACAAAGTATAAGAGCAGAAGAAAATCTCGCAAGTGTTGAAGTTATCATGAACGGAAACGTAGAAAAGACAGGTAAACAATCTGTTTCTATTAATTTAAGTGCCGGCATACTTGGCGACACCACTGCTAACGGCGACCCGAATGAAAATAGTTTTTCTATGGTGGATATGATGTTAAGTATGAGTTCTGCATTGGACTTCGATAAAAAATATAAAAACGATACTGATGTAGAAAAATTCATCAGAAAATTCGATACCTTTTGCTCAACATTGAAAGAAGGTCAGGAAAAAAATTACGGATTTTATTGGGATTATTATGTGCCTTATTTTACATCCATGCAGCAGAATAACTACATTGAAACATTTGCCTACATTGCATTTGCTTCAACCGACGCTTCTGATGTTTCAAAATGGCTCAAGTCACATACTGTTGAAATCGAAGCCTTTTATAATTGGTCGACGGGGTATGAATGGAAAAAGGAGTAGTTGTGTGTTTTGCGATATTAAATTACACTGATTAATAATTGGTCAAAAGGTTTCGCTATAAAATAATAATGAAACTAAATTGGTAAATTAATTATAATTAATGGTGTTCTTTAATTTCAACGTGTTTCAAAGTTCTTCTGGCTAATATTAAACTCGTAAGCATAAATAATGCGCCTAATAAAAAAGCTGCACCTGCAAAATGAACGGGTGTTTTTTCTCCTGTAAAATAGGCATAGGTATTCGTCATTAATGGAGGCCCGATTATAGAAGTTAAACTCATCAAACTTGTGAGGGCACCCTGCAATTCACCTTGTTCATTTGCAGGTACTTGGTTAGAAATTATTCCTTGTAAGGCTGGCATTCCAATTCCTCCTAAACAATACGGAATTAAAAATACATACATCATCCAACCCTGCGATGCAATTCCAAATAATACTAAACCTATTGTATAAAATGCCAATCCATAATAAAGCGATTTTTTTTGTCCGAATCGCGGTATAGTTATTCGAATTAATCCACCCTGCACAATTCCAACCATTAAGCCTACAAAAGCCAGAGATAAACCTACTTCAGTTCCACTCCATCCAAAGGTTCCCATCGTAAAAAAGCTCCAGTTGCTTTGCACAGCATGTGATGCAATATAAATGCATACCAATGAAGCAATTAAACCATAGGTTACAGGATATTTTTTTAGGGCAAGTAAAGATCCAATCGGGTTAGCGCGTTTCCATTCGAATTTTCTGCGTTGCTCCTTAGGCAGCGATTCCGGTAAAACAAAAAAGCCGTATAACCAATTTAAAAAGGTAATTGCTGCTGCTCCATAAAATGGAATTCTTGTTCCATAAGACCCCAAAAATCCACCCAATGCAGGACCGATTATAAATCCCAAACCAAATGCAGCACCTATCAATCCAAAATTTTGTGCACGTTTTTCCGGTGGTGATATATCTGCAATATAGGCACTTGCAGTGGAAAAACTTGCGCCCGTAATTCCGGCAATAATTCTACCCAAAAATAACCAACCCAATGTAGGAGAAAATGCCATAATTAAATAATCAACACCAAATCCGAAAAGGGCAAATAATAAAACAGGTCTTCTTCCATATTTATCACTTAAATTACCAAGTATTGGAGAAAAAATAAATTGCATAAACGCAAAAGCAAATAATAACCACCCCCCAATTCTCGCCGCATCACTATAATCACCGCCATTTAATTCTTTTATCAGATCAGGAAGCACCGGAATAATTATTCCAAATCCTATTACATCAATTAATAATGTAATAAAAATAAAAATCATGGATGCCTGTTTCCTGTCCTTCATAGAAAATTAAATTGAGCTGCAAAATTAATCTGTTTGTTTAATGATTGACGTAAAATTCGGTGAATGCTATTAAAATGAGGAGGAAGAAGAATAGGCGTGAGCCGTGAGTCGTGAATCGTGAATCGTGAGTCCGGTTTAATTTATCATTGGAAGTTTATGTTTTTGCCGAAAGCATACCTTTTCGGCAAACCGGGAGTAAAACTCATAACTCATTACTCATTAC
>CAZXBG010000198.1:0-5464 GCA_964638865.1 uncultured Chitinophagales bacterium
CTGGATATTCCAACCAAACTGACCCCACTTCTGCAATCTAAACTGACCCCTCAAAGTTGCCCTTCATTTTTGATTTATTAATAGTTGTTTTTTGCAATGTTTGGCTAAGTTAGTTTTAATTTTTTAAATCAAATTTTTCTTCACTTTATAGTGTTTTTTTCTTATAGATTCGCCTTGCATTTCTACTCGATGTGCATCATATACAATACTGGAATTTTCGCAAGATCGGACCCCTATTTTCCTCAAATAGGAGACCCATGTCAAATATTTGAAATTTTAGAATTCAATTCTTATTAGGAAAGGCTTTTAAAGGAATTTTAAGTTTATTCAATATAGGTCAGTTTAAAGTGCAGAAGTGGGGTCTGCCTATGCGGAATTTCCAATCAGACCGACGATAGCTTGTAAAACAAGAAGCAACGGAATAAATCGTTAGCCTTTTGCGGTAGGCAATGAGTTTATGCCGGAAGTTCTTGTTTTACAACGAGCGTGGCGTTGTGCAGTCAGGCTATCTTCGCGGATGTTTTTTATTTTGTTATTTATACATAAGTTTTTCCATTACGAACAACAGATCAAGGGAAACTAAAGTTTGAATGCGGTTTTGAATTGATTTTTAAATTTTGAATTTGAATCAGCGTCAAACACAAGCGTAGTGCGTATTTCTCGCAACGTCTTCTCACAAAGTGTCCAGTTTTTAGGATTCACTATAAATAGTGAATTTGAATTAAAATGACAAAATTTAACGCAAAAAATTTTGTTTGAATTTTGTTGGTGATTATTTTTATAAAATATTAATTAAACCACTAAACCATTTATTATGAAAACTCAATTGCTTTTTGTATCAATTTTATTCTTATTCCTTTTAAACATTTCATCAGGTTTTTCTCAGACACTTATAAATGAGCTCTGGGAAATAGAATTAAATTACCCACAAGATATTGCATGGAGTGCGTCGGTTTTAACGAGCAGCAGTGATATGATCACAACTGGGAATACCTGGCATGATGCGACACAAAAAGTCAATATTGTTACCACGAAAAAAAATTCAAGTGGAACGGTGATCTGGAATACGGAATATAATGGGACACTCTCAGGTTTTGATTATGGTTCATCAATTTGTCTTGACGGTAGTGGCAATGTGTATGTTGCCGGAGCAACGCATAATACCTCAGCATTAACTTTTGATATTGTGATTATTAAATACAACAGCAGTGGTGTGCAACAATGGGCTACTTTATTTAATGGAAGCGGTAGCGGAATGGATATTCCATCTGGAATAACCTTAGATGGTTCAGGAAATATTTATGTATGCGGCGCAGCGACAGGTAGCACCACTGGTTATGATTACGTTACAATCAAATTAAATTCCTCGGGGACAATTCAATGGAACCAAACTTATGATTATGCTAGTCTTACTGATGCTCCAGGCTTTATAGCATGGAATAGCGGAACATCTAAAATTGGTATTGCGGGAGCTAGTCAAAGTTCAGGTTCAAATTGGGATTATACCACACTAAAATATGACGCAAGTGGCACTTTGACAAATACTAACAGGTCGTCAGCAGCTGGGTATGGCTATGATAGGCCGACCGATTTAGTTATAGACGGTTCCGGAAATTTTTATATCACGGGATATGCATACAATGGTTCCGATTATGATATGCGTACCATTAAGTTAGATGATGATCTTTCGCCAATTTGGACAGTTACAGATGATGATGGAGATGAGGATGGAAGTAATAGTATTGCAATTGACGGTAGTCATAATACTTATGTTACAGGTTTTGCGGTGAGCAGTTCCGGAGATAAACGAATTAAAATTGTTAAATATAACAGTTCAGGTACTTTCCAATGGCAGACGATATTAGAAAATTTTGATTTATCTATTGATGGCGAGGGAGTTGCTATTGAATATAATTCCTTAAATAGCACAGTGGTGGTTACAGGATTTTATGAATTCTCTTCGGGTGTCAAATCAATTACAACAATAGGAGTAGACCCAGCTGATGGGGATATAATTTGGAAAGAGGATTATCCGAATCTTACGGGTTCCATTGACGACCCAACAAACATGCATGTCTCAAGTAATCATATTTGGATATTTGGAACACGAAACGAAGGAGCAGAAATACGTTATATAACAATTAAATATGAGATATATGAACATCCAACTGAATATGTCCTAGATGAATCAGACAATCCGATATATATTGAAAATGAGATTCTTATTCGTTTTAACCCAGAGTTATTGGATATTGAATTTATTGATAATAAACAACAAGTATATTCGAATTTAGCATTAATTCTGGATGAAGGTTTTTACGACGTAATACTTCCATATTTACAAGGGGAAAATAGTCAATTTACTCCTAAGGGTGTTAAAATTTATAAAAATTTTACGAGTGAGGATAATACTTCTATTTCAAGAAGTGGTAAAACAGTGCTTTTGCCGGAATTTTGGGCAAGTTTAATTGTTACTTGCGATGCATCTATGAATGTAATTGAACTTTCTGATTCTCTGGCATTATTTCCGGAAAATATCTTATATGCACATCCAAATTGGATTGCAACCCAATTTGATACACCCGATGACGAAGAATATGATTCTCAAGAAAGTATTCACTACGTGAGTCCAAATGATGCTGATTCTGATATCGAAGTGGAAGGTGCGTGGGATATGGAAGTGGGTGAGGAAAATATAAAGGTTGGGATATTAGAAAATGCATTAGATTGGTCTCATGAAGATTTTGGTGACGGAACTTTAGAAGGAAGTAAAATAAAAGACGGATATGACTTTGTGAATAATGTTGATTTTGAATTCATCGGCCTTCCGCTCACTAATGATCATGGAACAAATACAACCGGTATAATTGGTGCTTTGCGTAACAACGGTATTGGAATTGCGGGAATTGCAGGTGGTGACGAAGAATTGGATAATATTGGAGTAAGTCTATATGAATATAAAGTTTTTTCTGAGACTGGAGTTTCAACCATATCTTATATTTCTGATGCCTTAGCAAATGCCGCAATATCTGGTCCCGAAGAATATCAAGGTGTTGATATTTTAAATTTTAGTGGAGGGTTTGATTACATTGCGTCACTAACAGATTTTCAAGAATTACAAACTGCTGTAGATATGCTTTATCGAAATGAAGTTGTCTTTTGTGTAGCTAGGGGTCAAACTAATGAAACCGAAGAAGATCCAGGTGACCCTTTTAACAACACAACTTACCCTGCAGGTTTTCTACAAAATAAAAATCATTGGGTTATTGTTGTTGGCGCAGCAGGAAATGATGGTGAAAGAAAGACTCCTGAAAATAGTGATCCGGGGGATGAAAATGATGAATGGTTTTCATACATAGGGGCAGGAATTGATTTAATTGCACCCGGAACCAGCGATATGGTATGGACAACGGGAATATCGAGTGATGTTGATCCCGAAAATGACTATATCTTTTTCCGTAATACATCGGCGGCAACTCCACATGTAACAGGAGTCGCAGGCTTGATGTTAAGTTATGTAAACAATAATCCTGCAGCTTATAATGAACTCGCTCCAGACGACGTTGAATGGATAATTCAGGAAACTGCCGATAATACAGAAGATTTCCCTGCTGAGTATGATGATTTTACGGGACATGGAATGTTAAATGCAACAAATGCTATGGAAGCACTTGAACTTCCCTATTACAGAGTAATACATTATCCAACTGGTGAACCGACAACTCTGGATTACTATTTACAAGAAGATCCCGAGTATATCAAAATTTGGATCTCAGACCCACCAGGTGCATATGCTGCTGGAATTTATTTGGCAGAAGTATGGGATGTTGATTTTATTTATAACCATTCTATACCTGGTAGTGCTACCTTTATTGCAGGCTGGTTAAGAAACAGTACAACTACGGGAATGGAGCCTATCTCACTTGATGAAGGTGATTATATCATACCCAATATTGATAATGTTCGTGGATCCGATTATTTAGATGCATTTGATATTACATCAACGACTGCTAAAATTAAATCTCGAGTTTATAAAATTACACATACTCTTTTAGGAGCAGCTGTAACACCATTTTGGTATCCTCTTGCACCCGCAGATGTTGATGTAAATTATTCTATTTATATCTATGACCAAAATGCGACAGTATCAGTACCGACAATTAATGAAGAATCTGGCTTTCAAGTTTTTCCGAACCCAGCTAATGACGTATTAAATATTTATTTTGAATTCTCAAATAGCGTCTACGTAGAAGTGTTTGATATTGATGGTAGAAAGGTAAAATTTGGAGATTTTAATATTTCTGAGAATACAATTGATATTAGCGATTTGTCGTTGGGGCTGTACTTTGTAACAATAACAACTGGAGATCAAAAATTAACTTCCAAATTCGTAAAATTGTAGATGAAGAACCAATTATATTTTGCAGCCTTGCTCTTATTTTTGCAAGGCTGCAAAATTGATGCTGACCTATCACCCCCATGCAGCGAACCAGGCGGCTGGGGCTTTGCATCAATGGTTACGCCTGAAAACAAACCCTATCGTAATGCTCCATCTGCAAATCCATTAAACGAAAGTGAATTTGCATACATAGCAAATCAGGATGGAATTGAAGGTTACTGGAAGTTTGATTTAAGCTCGAATTCAAACGCATTAATAGCAGAAATTGACCCTTGGGAGCCACCTGATTGGAGTATAAAGGATTGGATTGTATTTGGCAGTAATGCGCAGATATTTATTTGTAAAAGCAATGGTGATAGTCTTACTCAGTTAACATTTGAAAATGAAAATTATAACCCATCTTGGTCTCCTGATGGGGAAAAAATAATATTTGAAAAAGATGAAAATGATGCTGTGCAAAATTTTGCAGTACTGGACTTAGGTGGAAATATAGTTACAGAATATAAATCAACAATTTATGCTGGACAAACACCTAGCTGGTCGCCAGATGGAGAAAAAATATCCTTCGTTTCAACTTCAAATCCGTTTGGAAAAATTTTAATTGCTTACTTTGAAGTAGATAACCCCAATGAAGTTTATTATATTATGAATTCAGATATTCAGAATAATGGGGTGTATTTAACAGGTCCACTAGATTGGTATGCTGACTCTGAGACAATTCTTTTTACTGAGTCCGGTGATATTTATTCAGCCAACATTATAACAAATACAATTTCGTTGCTTAAAGAGGGGGTTGGGTGTTCTCGATATTCCTATCATTCAATTCTTCCAAATTCAATAGCAATTATTACAGTTTGGCATGAAAGTAGTTATGACGAAGAAACAAATATTGAATATCATGATTATGATCTTGTAGAAATTAAATCTGATGGAACAGAAGTGATAATTTCTTATTGAGCTGTATATAATTATAAGAACAATTCAGTCTGTAATGTAGATTAATAAGTATATATAATGTCATACAAAAAATATTTAAATTTTCAATCCTGAATCTGGTTTATTTTC
>CAZXBG010000199.1:0-5446 GCA_964638865.1 uncultured Chitinophagales bacterium
CTTCAAAAAATTTGCTCCTGACCGGAAACACCATAGGATTTTCTTATTCAGGGTAACCATTTCTTCACACTCTAAATACCCCATAGCGGAATCCACACCCAATATTGCATAAGTTAACTTTACTTCTATATCTTCGCCCTATGCGAATTGGTTTTGATGCAAAACGGATATTTCAAAACACAACAGGATTGGGGAATTACAGCCGTACTGTGGTTAAAAATCTCTCCGAATTCTATCCTGAGAATGATTACTATTTATTTACGCCAACCCTAAAAAATAAATTGCCCTTCGCCTTTAACAAAAATACCCACATGGTTGTTGGAAGAGGTTCTGTGTGGAGAAGTTTCGGGGTGCGAAGAGATATTGTAAAACACAATGTTGACATTTATCACGGGTTAAGCAATGAAATCCCATTTACGCTCAAAATATCCCATATTAAATCAGTGGTAACCATTCACGACCTGATATTTGACCATTTTCCGGAATATTATCCCGGTGTAGACCGGAAATTTTACGATCTTAAGTCAAAATTTGCGGTTAAGAATAGTGATCTCATATTTGCTGCAAGTGAGGCTACAAAGATTGATATCATCAAATTCTATCATATTGCTCCTGCCAAAATAAAGGTGATCTACCAGAGTTGCGAAGACCTTTTTTATGATCGTGTTACTCCGGAAGAAATTAACCAACAACTTAAAAATTACAATCTTCCATCCGAGTATATTTTATATGTTGGAAGTATTAATGAAAGAAAAAATTTGTTGAATATCTGCAAAGCTTATTTAATTATTCGCAAAGAAAACAGAGTGCCTTGTATTGTTGTTGGAAATGGAAAAGAATATTCTGAAAAAGTAAAATCCTTTATTCATGAAAATAAATTGCAGGATTTTTTTATTTTTTTAGAAAATGTGCCTACTGAACATTTACCAGCCTTATATCAAAAAGCCATCAGTTTTATTTATCCGAGTTTGTATGAAGGATTTGGTATCCCCGTTCTGGAAGCAATGGTTAGCGGCTGTCCGGTGATGACCTCCGGAGTTTCGTCGCTCCCTGAAGTTGGAGGTAATGCAGCATTTTATTTTAATCCCTCTAATCCTGAAGACATGGCAGAAAAAATTAATTCTGTAATTATTAGCGATACCATAAGAAATGAAATGCGTCAACGTGGATTTGAACAAATAAAAAAATTCAATAAACAAGATATTGCAGCAAAAATCATGGATGGATATCGGTCAATTAACTCGACCTAACAGGTTTTTTTTAACCTGTGAGGTCTGTGGGAAGAAAAGAGAATGGAGAGTTGAAACAGTCACACAAGAAAACTATCCACTCCTTACCTAAACACATTCGTTCCCTTATAAAACCGTTCTCTCTTGGTAACATTTCCTGATTCGTCAAAATAAAACCAATCGTAGTTCTTGTATCCACGTTTATCAAATTCACCGATATTTAAAATTGCACCACTGGGATAATATTCAATAAAATATCCGCAATTTTTTACCCGGAAATTATATAATCCTTCATTTAACAAAACGGAGTCTTGTGAATATATCATACGAATATGATTTTCCAATGTGATTTTTGAATCGCGTGACATGTTTTGACGAATGGTAGTTTTTTTCCCCTTTACAACTACTTCTTCATAATATTTCAATGTATCCAAATCGGCATTAGAATATCTGTCATAAATGGTATCCCTTAACTTCACACCATTTTCATATACCTCCCATTTTGTTCTGCGTTCGTTTAATACTCCCGAATAAATATCGGTGACCTGACTATTTCTATTGCTGTAAGTTACCGTATAATTCGTTTTTGTTTCACGCAATTCTGAAATCGGCGTCCCATCTTTTCTGAATACTGCTATATAAATAATATTTTTTGCAGCATCAATGGAGTCGTATAAAATAGTTTTTCCTGCTCTGGTGTACCATCGTTTAAGTGAATATTGATTAGAAGGCACTCCCTCTATTCGCGCATCGTAAATTTTAACCTGGTTAGATTTATAATATTCAATATGCACTATAGTATCAGGAATGAAGATGGGGGCTTCTGTTTGAGCAAAAGCCTGTAGTGAAATAATGAAAAAGAATATGGTAATTGTAGTTTTCATTTAATTTTTATCTTTTACCCATCATACCGCCTAATGCTCTTGCCGCTTTTGCACCACCACCCATTTTGTTCATCATCTTCATCATTTTGCGCATCTCCTCAAATTGTTTCATAAATTGATTTACGTCCTGAATAGTAGAACCGCTTCCACCTGCAATTCTTTGTCTCCGGGTGCCTGTCATAATATCCGGATTTCCTCTTTCTTCCGGCGTCATACTTAAGATCATTGCTTCTAATTTGGCGAATTGTTTTTCGTCAATATCCATATCCTTTATTTGTTTACCTATACCCGGAATCATACCCAACAGATCTTTCATATTACCCATTTTTTTGATCTGTTTCAACTGCTGTAAAAAATCTTCAAAGTCGAATTGATTTTTTCTGATCTTGCGCTGAAGTTCTGCCGATTTTTCTTCATCAAATTGTTCCTGCGCTTTTTCAACAAAGGAAACAATATCTCCCATACCTAAAATTCGTTGCGCCATACGATCGGGATAAAAAATATCCAGCGTATCCATTTTTTCGCCGCGACTCACAAATTTTATTGGTTTCTGAACGATATATTTTATAGATAAAGCAGCACCACCTCTAGTATCACCATCTAACTTTGTTAAAACAACTCCGTCAAAATCTAATCTGTCGTTAAATGCTTTTGCAGTATTTACAGCATCCTGTCCTGTCATAGAGTCAACAACAAATAATGTCTCTCCGGGATTTGTTGCTGATTTAATATTTGCAATTTCATCCATCATAACCTCATCTACCGCAAGGCGACCGGCAGTATCTATAATTACAACATTATAACTGTTTGTTTTTGCATAATTAATTGCTTTTTTAGCAATATCAACTGCATTTTTATTTTCAATATCTGCATATACATGCACACCAATCTGCTCTCCTAAAATTTGCAATTGATTTATTGCCGCAGGGCGATAAATATCGCAGGCAACCAACATCGCATTTCTTCCCAATTTAGTTTTTATATAATTGGCAAGTTTGGCACTGAAAGTAGTTTTACCAGATCCCTGTAAGCCGGCAATTAAAATAATAGCAGGAGAACCTTTTACATTAATGTCGATCTTTTCCCCACCCATTAAGGCAGTTAATTCATCCTGTACAATCTTCACCATTAATTGACCCGGGGATACGGAGGTCAATACATTTTCACCCATTGCTTTTTCCTTTACAGTATCTGTAAACTCCTTAGCAATTTTATAGTTAACATCGGCTTCAACAAGCGCACGGCGAATTTCTTTTACCGTAGTGGCAATGTTGATCTCTGATATTTTACCTTGTCCCTTGAGACTCTTAAAGGCACTTTCTAACCTGTCGGATAAATTTTCGAACATAGAATTAATTAGCAAATTTGGTAATTAGCAAATTAGCAAATGTTTAATGATGCGAGCATCAATAAAAGGAATTAAAAACTTTTAGAAAAAAATTTTAACTCCTTATTAATTTTGCAAATTCACTACCTATCATCCTGTATGCTGCAGAACGAATTTAATTATTTAATAATATCTCAAACGAATAACACCTGCAAGATACTTCGATAAACGAACTACCTGTTTGGTATATCCAAATTCATTATCGTACCAGCAATATAACACCACACTTTTTCCATCTTTGGAAACTATAGTTGCCGGAGCATCAACAATAACACAATGACTATTTCCAATACAATCGCTGCTCACAATTTCCAAACTCATACTATAGTCGATCTGCTCTACTAACTGTCCATGTGAAGAAGCTTCCTTCAATATATTATTTACTTCCTCAATAGTTACATTTTTTTTCAGAGTTAAATTCATGATTGCCAACGAAACATCCGGAGTGGGAACCCGAATGGCATTTCCGGTAAATTTTCCTGCAAGATCAGGTAAAACTTTTGCTACTGCGCTTGCAGCTCCGGTTTCGGTAATTACCATATTCATCGGAGCTGAGCGACCCCTGCGAGATTTTTTGTGATAATTATCTAATAAATTTTGATCGTTTGTATAGCTATGCACAGTTTCAAGATGGCCATGGTCAATTCCAAAGGTATTTTCCATTACCTGTAAAATAGGAACTACGGCATTGGTAGTGCAACTTGCTGCAGAGAAGATCTTTTCTTTTGTGATGTCAAATTTTTCATGATTGATACCATGAACGATATTTGGGATATCTCCTTTTCCCGGAGCGGTAAGTAAAACCTGACTAACTCCCTTAGCTTCCAAATGTTTTGCAAGTTTTTCACGTTCACGGGAAACACCGGTATTATCAATAACCAATGCTTCTTTAATATCGTAAGCTGTATAATCTATACTTTCCGGTTTATCACCTGCTATCATATACACAGTATGACCGTTTATGATCAATGCTTTGTTTTCAAGGTCTTCTACAACTGTTCCATGAAATTTTCCGTGAATGGAATCACGGCGCAATAAACTGGCGCGTTTTATAATATCCTCGTCAGAATTTGAACGGGTAACTATAGCTCTCAGGCGCAGTTGTTCCCCTTTTCCGGCTTCGTTTATTATAATACGTGCTGCAATACGACCAATTCGGCCAAAACCATATAATACTACATCCTTTGGTTTAAGCACTAATTTGTCTTTTCCAATGAATTCGGCCATTTTGTTACCAACAAATTCCTCAGCGTTTGCAAAATTAGAGCCTTCATTCAGCCATTCGCTTCCCAATCGGCCAAGATCTATGCGCGAAGGGGCAAGATCAAGTTTAACAAGGGCCTTGGTGAGTGCCAAAGAAATTTCAATGGTTAGCGGGCGATTCAAAAAGCGTTGTGCATATAAGTGGTGGTTCAGGATCTCACTTGCACGTGCATCTACAAGTTGACGGCGAAAAATAATGAGTTCCACAGATTTGTCGAACCAAAGTTGCGACGCCAAAGCGCTCAACTCTACTGCGGCCTTCTCTTTCTGGTTCCATTCTTTGAGAGTAAGTTCATACGAATTGTTCATCATAAATGCTCTTGTTTTGTTGGTTATTTTTTGAGAGCACAAAGTTAATGAATGACCCGCAGAGCTTCTCAAAATTTCTAAAAATTGATAGATATTTTGAAAATCAGCTCATTCCTCAAATATATTTAGACTATACACTAAAATTATTTGCTAAAAATTTTGTATCCTTTGAAATTATGTTATACTTGCAACTTATAGCTAAATTATTAAGTGGCGAAGCAACGAATGTCGAAAAAGAAAAAATTTACAATCGAATATATCATAAAGTCGAGTCCTTTGGTTTTATATAACTGTTTAACAACACCTACGGGTTTGCAGCAGTGGTTTGCCGATACAGTTGACAATGATGGAAACACCTTCTTCTTTACCTGGCA
>CAZXBG010000200.1:0-5356 GCA_964638865.1 uncultured Chitinophagales bacterium
GCCCTACGGAGTACGCTACCGAGCCTCCGACACCCGAAGCATCTCCGCCTGAGGCGGTAGTTGCTTGTTGTGCATACACTTGATTGAAGCCGATGCCCAACAAGAGTAATGCAGTTAGTTTTACTTTTTTGTTTTTCATGTTCTGGTTTTCATTTTTTGGTTTATTTATAATTGTCAAAGTTATGTTTATTCTCAATTTGTCTGCGGTCGGTTTTTTTACCAATGGACGCTAACGTCAGCGTGTGAAAAAACCAATTCCTTCAAAACACTCTCCAATGTTAATAAGCGTTTAAAAATAGCAAAATAATTATAATTGATGAGGTACATTTGTAATATATGGAAATTATTGCAAGTACTAACCGGCATCAAATTGCATTTTCAAGTTTGGAGGATGTAATAGCGCAGGATAATGTGGTTCGTGTAATTGAGGCATTTGTGGAACATATTGATTTGACCTACACAAATTGGGTTACGATGTTGATGTTTGCCCTTGGTGTAAAACAGGACGGATGATACGCATACTTTCTTTTGAAGCAAATGCACCACCGGGATTTATTTCGCAAAAAATAAAGTTAATTAAAAGCAATCCAAATTAAAATTGATCGCTGCAAACGCGAACAGCTAAACTATTGCCCCTGCAATAAAAAAACAGCACTTATCTCCTTAAAAAACAAAATAAATACATACGAAAAATATTTTTTTATGCCTAGGAAAACAACTTGGATAAAAAATAAGTATTATCTCTTGCAATAGTGCTTACAGTATACTACATCAAAACTATTCAAACCCCATACATCCCTTTTTTTTACACGCGGGGCTACCGAAACTTCTTTCAACACAAGATTAAATCGAACCTTCGTGAGACACGAAGCTGCGTTTAATCCTTATATGGTATAGCCAGTGGTTTTGTAATTACTGTGTCACCTGTACGGTCCACGATATTATCTTTGCTGAGTTGCCCGTTGCATTATTCACCGCTTGGAGAGAAACCAAGTCTCCTGCATTGAATGTAAAACTATTTGTTAAATCCGTATAAATTCCTGCGGGGTCTGAAGCATTAATTGTTTTTGTCAGTGATGTTCCGATGCCATTTTTCCGTATTGTAAGTATCAATGTGCCAGATGCTGGTTGAGCACTGGAAGTAGAAATGTATAGATTTTTGATAGTCCCTGCATAAGGCATAACCATCTGGCGGTCTGCTTCAGTAGTACTAAAAGAACTTGTTCCAATAATCGGGCAATAAGCAGTGGTTGAGGCTGGCGCGTTTTGATTTCCTGTTCCTCCAATTATTGCACCCGGCACAGCGCTTATTGTAGGATTACCGCTAACCCCATCTCCATTAGTTACCGTTACTCCTGATCCTGCAGTAATTGTTCTTGTTGTCCATGTTTCAAGTGAAGTTCTTGCTGCAATTCCGTAGGTCGTTATATTTTCAACCGCACCTAAATCGTTGGAAGGAGCTAATGAAATACTCCCGGCGCCATTTGTTACAAAAATTCCCGATGTAGAAGAAATCGTTCCCATCGACCAGACAGCCCCTGATCCATCACCGATTGGAATTTGCCCATTTGAAGGCGGAACATTGTTATACATAGTTAATTTTCCAGAAGTGCTTATGGCAAAATCATTTGACGATCCCACTGAAAGTCCGGTTCCGGAACTGGTTGAGCCACCCCCAAAAGCAACTCCCCGGGTATCCATTGTCATTCCAGTAACTGGTGCGCCCGCGGTTTTAAATCGCATTTTAAACGAGGCTGAATTTGAGTTACGAATATTATCGATATATGAAATATCCTGATCATTGTCCAGCCAAATATTGATGCCCTTATTTGCATTTGAATTTTGCATAAACAGACCAACATCTGTTGTGGTTGTGTGAGATTCTATGGTCAAAAATCTACTGTCATAATCCGTTGTTGGAGATCCGCCACTCCACCCATTGGCATACGCTATAGGTATAAGTTTATTGTAAGTCAGGCCTGCATTTCCGGCATCATCAACTAAAAAGCTAATATGATCATTTGGCAAGATTGCGTCTTTTCTGGTTGTTTGTATTACGCAGTAAGCTGGTTGGTATGTAGTTGTATGGGCGTCTGAAGCATACACTTCAAAAGCACCTCTGTTTGAATGCTCCCAGTCGGTACCTGCATATCCTTTACCTATAAAAGCAACCAGGCATAAATCTTTTGTTGAATTATTGCTAATATCTCCGGGATTACCGGCTGCAGTACGTCCGCCAAATGTTCCTGTATGCGTATAAATGCCTGCATAGGTTGATACACTTACACCACCGTCCTGAACATTATTTACAATTGGTGTGGGCACATTGTCTGTAACATGAAAAATATTAATATCAAGTGCTTGTCCATCGATATAATTACCACTCGCATCATTGGTTAAATTAAATGAACCATTTTGACGAAAAGCAAATCGAAGAACAGATGTTCCTGATGTATTAAAATCAGGAAAAGATAACAGGGCTTTATTATAGCCGCTTGCCGTGTTATAACTAAAACCGGTGGTGGATGCAGCAGAAAAGGCAAATGAGGGGGCAGTTACAGACCCAGTAGAAATAAATAAATTATTTTTAAATTCTTTGTTCCCTGCAAAAGATTGCGTTCCTGTGCTTACGACGCCTCTTTTTGTCGAGCCGGTGGTACCGTCTGCGTCGGGTAATTTGAAAGTAATTACACCAGCAGTTGTAGTAAGATCGATTGCAAAATCAGAACCACTAGTCGAAGTAGCTAGTGACTTATATTCCATGGCAGCACCAACTCCCGTTAAATTATTCATTCCCAGCAATTGGTTGGGTGTTCCAAAACTGACAGACCATGTATTACTTGTTCCAAGAGTCGACAAAATTCCACCATCAATCAACAATGGGTAATTTGTATTTAAAGTTTGAGCATTGAGTAGACATGAATAGGTAACCGTAATTGTTAATAATAAGGTTTTCATAGTATGTATATTTTGAGTATAAAAATCATTTTGTTATCTGAATTAGCGTGCATGCATAAATATTATTATAAATAATCTCGACTAATACAATACCATTAAATGATACTGGTAATATAACTATTAATTTATCAATGTTGTTAAACATTTTTGAATAAATTTCTTCTCCAATCAAATTAGAAACAGCGACATTTATCTTTCCTAAACTGGCATTTTGATTTAAGATGATAAAATTTCCATTATTGGGGTTAGGATAAATTTTAAAAGAACTATTTAGGAATTCAATTTCCATCAACTGTTCATCAATACTATCGTTGCAGTTGTCATCAATACCATTAGGTATTTCCAGAGCGTCGGGATAAATATCAGGATTAGCGTCATTACAGTCAGTGCTGTCGGAGACAAATCCGGTTGGTGGAGTTAAATCACAGTATAAAACATAATTCACAGGATTGCCATAAGAATCGCCATCCTCATCAGCATAATAAACTATGGGTTCATGAATTAAACTGTTGTCATCATTGCAATCGGTTGAATCAGTAACATATCCGGTTATTTCGATTTGACAGCTTATTGTATCTATTAGAGAATTACCGTGGCCATCACTGTCGATATCAATATAAAATATATTGACAGATAATCCTTCATCCACATCACCGTTACAATTATCATCAATACCATTACAAATATCTGCCGAGGAAGGGTTTATTTCTGCTGCGGTATCGTTACAATCTCCATTGTTTATAACATATCCTAAAGGGGCAAAACAAGCTAACGTACTATCCAAGGGATGTCCAAATCCATCGCCGTCCATATCTGGAAAAAAGATAGTTTTTTCACAACTATCAGCATAAAGTTTCACTATCCAAAAATCCGTTGAGCCGACATTATCTTCGTTTTTATTGCCTGATGCTGGGGAATTGGACCAGCCGCCAACAATATATCCGCTACCGTTGGTCTCTCGAAGACTATAACATGCATCATCTGACCACCCTCCTAATGTTTTCTGCCAGAGAATATTACCTATATTATCTAGTTTAATAATCCAATAATCCGCAAATCCATAATTTGCTTCTGATTTATCACCTGAAATACCAGATGATGAAATCCCCCCCAAAATATATCCTTCGTCTTCCGTTTGACTAATACTATAAGCTTCATCATTTAGGTTTCCCCCAATTGTATTCTGCCATTCAAAATTGCCTATGCTATCGAGTTTTATAACCCAAATATCACTGCCCCCGATGTTTATTTCTGTCTTGTCGGCAGATATGCCAGAAGATGAACCTCCACACAAGATAAAACCTCCATCTGTAGTTTTACATAAATTATCCAGATAATCTGCAGAACTACCGCCAATCGTGTTTTGCCATTCTATATTACCAATGCTGTCAAACTTTATTATCCAAAAGTCTTGACTTCCCGCAATATTTACTTCCGTTTTATCTCCTGAAATTCCGGAATACGATGCACCACCTGCTAAATAACCCCCATCGTTAGTTTGAATAACTCTCGATAACCAGTCTTGATTATTTCCGGCTATATCATTTTGCCATTGAATAATACCATTTGAATCCAATTTGACAATCCAATAATCATCACTACCAAGAAAGTTTGCTTCCGTTTTATCTCCTGAAATCGGCGAATTTGAAAAACCTCCAAGAATATAACCTTTGTCAGTTGTTTGCTCAATACTACGTAACTGATCATTTCCTGAACCACCTATATTACTTTGCCACTGCTGATTCCCAAGGCTGTCTAATTTAACAATCCAATAATCAAAACTCCCGACGTTTGCCAGATATTTATTTCCGGATGAATCAGAGAGCGAACTGCCACCTAAAATAAAGCCACCATCAGAAGTTTGGTTAAGGTCCGTAAGGTTGTCTATGCTTTCACCACCGAAACTTTCCTGCCAAAGAATATTACTGGATGAATCGAGTTTAATTATCCAATAATCTGAATTGCCGTAACCCGGTACAGTTTTATCCCCTGATGCTGCTCCTTCAGACGATCCACCAACAATATAACCGCCATCGCTAGTTTGACAAATGGTTAACACATCCGAAGATGATCCACCAATAGTATTTTGCCATTCTATACCGGGTGCCTGTGAAAACGCATTAGTTGCATTATAAAGTAAAAAAAAAATAACAATCAGTCTACTCATTATGAAGCTCTTATCAGTAATTATACAAAATTATTCCGGTATCACTTTAAAAACTTTGTTTTAAAACAAGGAACGCGAGTAAAGTTCGACCAACTATTGGCTATAACGCTAAGCAGCCGACCACTCATAATTTAATTAATGGTTTATAAAAATAATTATCACCATCATATAATCTAAAGGGGAGTTCTAAAAATTCATTTTTTACAGAAAAATCTAATAAGCACGAACTCC
>CAZXBG010000201.1:0-5341 GCA_964638865.1 uncultured Chitinophagales bacterium
TTTTATTGAATGGGTGAAAAAGGGAACGCAGTTGACGCGGATTTGGCGGATAAAAAAGCATAAAATTTTGTGGGTTTGATTGAATAGGTGAAAAAAGAGATCGCAGATGACGCGGATTGGGCGGATAAAAAAAGAAAAAAGGATTTTAAAATGCTTAAAATAATTTAGGTTTGAACGATAAGGTTCCAATGTTACAAACTGCCCACTGCTACTGCCCACTGCCCACTTTTTCACCAGACACGGGTAGCGGGACAAGGGAAAACAAAGGATGGGATTTGAGTAGCAAGTATCGGGTATCGGGACAAGCGAAAACAAAGTATGGAGGGTGAAATGAGACATGGGTATCGGATATCGGGAAAACAAAGAATGGAGAATGAAATGATGACACTCTTCACGCCTCACGATTATTAAGGAAAATAAAAATTTAGGTTTTTACAATGGACGATATATTACTTAGCAATACTTATTTCATGCGTTTTGACCCGAAGCGGTTTAAACAGATGCAGCCATATCCTCCCCTTGCTACTTTGTATGCAGCTTCCGTTATACGGAAAAATGAATATAATGTTACGTTTTTTGATACCGTTTTTGCAAAATCGGCAACCGATATATTTCCTCTTATAGAAAAACACGCCTCGAAACCCTTTGTAATTTACGACGACGGATTTAATTACCTCACCAAAATGTGTCTGGTAAATATGCGCGATGCATGTTTTGAAATGATAAAACATGCAAAGAAAAATAATTGCACTGTCATTGTTTCCAGCTCTGATGCAACAGATCATTGGAAACAATATTTAGACACGGGTGCGGATTTTATTCTTATTGGTGAGGCGGAACAAACACTTATTGAATTACTTAGATCTTTAGAAAGTAAAACAGATCAAAATTCTATTCCCGGCTTAGCATTTATTCAAAATGGCGAATACATCAAAACAAATAAAAGAGAAGTGAAACACGATCTTGATGCTTTACCATTTCCAGCCTGGGATCTTGTGGATATTAAACTTTATAAAAATAATTGGATAAAAAAGAACGGTTATTTTTCTTTAAATCTCACCACAACAAGAGGATGTCCTTTTAAATGCAACTGGTGTGCCAAACCTATTTATGGAAATAGATATAATTCGCGTTCGCCGGAAAATGTGGTAGAGGAAATTAAAATATTGGTTTCAAAATATCAATCCACTCACTTTTGGTTTTGTGATGATATATTTGGATTAAAACCGGGTTGGATAAAAACATTCTCTGAATTAATTCAAAAAGAAAAACTTAAAATAAAATTTAAGATACAATGTCGCGCTGATCTGTTATTGGATGAAAATAATATTGAAAATCTTGCAAAAGCCGGTTGCGATGAAATATGGGTTGGTGCGGAAAGTGGTTCTCAAAAAATATTGGATGCCATGGACAAGGGCACTACCATAGACCAAATTTATATTTCTACGCAGTTAATGAAAAAACATGGTATCAAACCCTGTTTCTTTTTGCAATTCGGTTATTTGGGGGAGACAAAAGAGGATATTGATGCAACCCTAAATATGTTATTCGAATTAATGCCTTACGATATTGGTATTTCTGTATCCTATCCTTTACCAGGAACTAAATTTTTCGATATCGTACAGCACGATCTCAAAGAAAAACAAAACTGGAACGACAGCGATGAACTTGCATTGATGTTTACCTCCACCTACTCCGGAAAATATTACAAACAGTTGCATCGATATGTACACAAACGATTTAGAAAAGTGCAAGGGTTTGAAGGAATAAAAAAAATATTTGCACATCCATCACGAATAACAAAATCAGAAATAAAAAAAATAATTGCCTTGCCTTATTTTATTCCGATGAGTTATTGGAATAAATTATTGGTGAAAATGGTGGAGAAATGAGCTCCGCATTCAAAGAGTTTCTTTGGTAACTGTGGCGACAATCTTACCTAATCAAAGTAACATTCCCCATTTGAGAAAATATCTGGCCGGTTTCGAACTGCACTTCTACCACATAAGCATAAACGCCATTATTGAGTGTTTTGCCATTTATTGTTCCATCCCAGCCATTGCTGAGGTCGTAAGGTGAAACATTTTCTCTTATATAAACTAATTCTCCCCAACGATCGAAAACAGCAAGTTTTGTTACGAGCGTTAAATTATATCCGAACACAAAAAATATATCATTATTGCCATCACTATTTGGTGTAAATGTATTTGGAACAAAAAGAATATTTCCCGGATCAGGTAATACTGTTACAAATGCATTATCAGATGCAATACATCCATTTTCATCAACAGAAGTAATAATATAATCGGTGGAATAGGGTGGGAGAATTGTAGTGACAGGACAAGTGATACATTCAACACCTTCTATCGGACTCCAAGTATAATCGCCACCTGCATCGCTGTATAAAATAATATCTTCTCCGTAATAAATAGTAGTATCTCCCCATGCAGTTGCATAATTATCGTCGACAGAGGTTATTACACTAATTGTATTAAAACAACCATTCACATCGGTATAATCGTAAGTTAAAGTATACGGTCCGCCCACACCGGCAAGTGATGTTACAAATTGATCACCGGCTGTTCCTGTTCCGCTGTAAATACCTCCGGCAGGATCGGCAGTGAGTGAAATAAATCCTTCTTCCAAACAAAAAATATCATCAATTACCCAGGTTAAAACCGGAATCGGATGAACGGTAAGATTAACTGTAACCAATGAATCGCATCCATTCACGCTGATATAAGGATAATTAACTGTTCCGCTTACCCCGGAAATAGTTCCGTCTGGAAAAGTATATGTTTCACCAATACATATTTCAGGATTTAATATTGTATTGTATGTAGAATGTACAGTAAGGTTTGTAGTAATAATAGAATCACAATCTTTTGTCGTTAATAAATTGGAAATATAAACTCCACTCACATTTACCACTAACCCATCAGGCAAAATATAATTTGCATCATCACAAATTTCTGCATCAACGGTAATATCGAAAACAGGATGCACTAAAACTGTTGTGCTTATTGTAGAATCGCAACCGGCTCCTGTAAAAAGTGTAACATCATAAATTCCTGAAGTTCCAACCGCAACTCCATCAGGCAAAATATAAGTTTCGCCGTCGCATAAATGAATTGTGGTAGTTACCACCGGTGTTGGATTAACCGATAAATTAATTGTGTAAGTGGAATCACATCCCGAAGCGGTTAAAAATGCATTAATATAAGTTCCAGCAGCACTTACTACCGACCCATCGGGAAGTATATAACTTCCTCCTGTGCAAATGGAAGGATTAAGTGTAAAAGCATAAATAGGATCAATAGTTAAAATAGTAGTAATTGTTGAATCGCAACCATTCACTGTATTAAGAATATTTGTATATGCACCTGCTACATATACGAGTGTACCTGTTGGCAATAAATAGGGGTCACCATCGCATACAGATGCATTTACAACCGTGTTGTAAGTTGGATAAATATTAATAACAAAAGTAGCGGAAGCATCAGGACAGGTGGTGCCGCTAGTTACAAAATTAGTAATGGTATAAGTACCGGGTGTAGAAGCGCTGAGATCAATTACTCCGGTTGTTGCATTTATGGATAATCCGGCAGGTGCAGCGGAAAATGCTCCGAAAATTGCACCGGCTGCAGCTAAAGGAGATGGGTCGCTATCGTTTGTGCAATAGGTTGTGGATGCGTAACTAAAATTTGGAATTACAGGATCGGAAATAATTACCGTTATAGTATAAATTGCGGTATCACCATAACAAATTCCGGTGAGTAGCGTATTGGTATAATCGTAAGTGCCAGGAACAGAAGCATCAAGGTCGATCACACCGGTAAGTGGATCAAATACAAGTCCGGCGGGCGTTGCAGTAAATAAACCTGCATCAGCTCCGGGCGCGTAAACGGGCGCCGGATCCGGGTCAGTGGAACAAAATTCGGCAAATAATCCGAGGGGATATCCCGGGAAAGTAAAATCTGCAAGGAAATTGGTAATGAGACTTTTTGCTTTGATGAAAACACCTGAATCCCAAACAAAATCTGATTCATCGCCAATGGATAATTTCAGGTGATACCATTCGCAAGGTGTAACTACCGCTTGAGCGGATAATACAGTTGTAAATCCATCGTATTCAATATAATACGGATCGGAACCCCAAACGCCGACACCACCTGTACCGTTTGGTACATAATACATTGGGTAACTTCCGGCATTTACGTTATCGATGGTAACCGGCAAAGTTGTACCGGGAATAAGCGCAATATTTGTTGGAACAGCGTATCCGGGTCCGCTTATCCAAAAAACAAAAGCATCGTTAATGGAACCTACATATTCCGGATATTCATCAGAACCAAATACATAATCAAAACCTAAGCTATCACCGGGAGAATACACATCAAATTCGAGGATACAAGCATCATGCGTTACCCCAACACCTGGATAAGCATCCAAATCGGGATCGCCGGGCCAACCATTACTTGTGCCGGTACTTCCACTATTGTTTGGGCCGGTTATATTAGTTACGCGACCGGTTGTAAGTATAATTCCGCTGTCAATGCCAACGTTACAGTCAACACATTCAAATTTTCCAAATGCAAGGTTGTGACAATTCACTACAGCATTATCGATAATAACGCCGTCGCCAGCCAAATACGCTGCTATTTCATCAGCAGTATAACCTGTTGAGGAAGTAATTTGGCCGAATAAATTTGTTGCCGGTATTGAAACCACCAACAAAAGAGCTAAAATGTGTTGCTTTAATGGACGAAAAATAACCTGCATTTCGATTGTGTTGATCGATTAGAGGGCTAAACAAGGGTATAAATTTACGATAACTTTACACAAATTTCCAAAAAGATGTATTTCAGCGCACAAAAATTTATCCACCGATCGCTTATCGCTTTTTATATAGTTACTACATTTACAGCTTGTTCAACATCAAATAATGTTATGAAAAAAGTGATATACACTCCAAATGCACCGGCACCTATAGGGCCATATTCACAAGCTATTGAAGCAAACGGATTCGTTTATGTATCCGGTCAGATTGCAATTGATCCGGCAACAAATGAACTTTACACCGGCACTGATATTAAAGTGGAAACCACACAGGTAATGGAAAATTTAAAAGCGATAATTACTGCCGCCGATTGTTCGATGAAGGATGTTGTGAAATGCACAATATTTTTAAGGGATATGGCAGATTTTGCAGAAGTAAATGCTGTTTATGCAGAATATTTTCCGGAATATGCACCTGCAAGGGAAACAGTTGCTGTGATCGGTTTACCAAAAAATGCAAGAGTGGAAATTAGTGCTGTGGTGATGAGAAATGAGTGATGAG
>CAZXBG010000202.1:0-5307 GCA_964638865.1 uncultured Chitinophagales bacterium
TTGAACCCGACATCGAATTGCAGTTTGATAGCGAAACTGCATTCATTGATATGGATAATAATGGGACTAATGATTTTGCGTTTTTGAAAACTTCAAATTCTTGGACGACTTATACTACTTCGGGATTTTCGTATATTTTAATTAAAAACGCTCTATATGCCGGACCATATATAGTTGACAATGAAGTTGCTTGTTATTATGACACCCATTCAGGTACATCTATATTAAGGCCATATGCTCTTTCAACAGAGACTATCATCGGCGATAATTTAAATTTTGAAAACTGGGGGCTTCAACTGTTAGCTCTAAATGTTTCCACTGACTTAGGCATTATTTTAGATTGGGCTGGAAGCTGGTGGAAACCTTGGTTACCAGAAATTGAAGATCATTATTTAGGGGTGCATTTTGTTGACAATGATGAAAATTATCATTATGGTTGGATAAGATGTAGTGTTTTGGATTCAGTAGAAAAATTGGTAATCAAGGATTTCGCATATGAAACTCTTCCCAATTATCCCATCAAAGCGGGAGACACAACACATTTTGTCGCAATTAATAATTTAGAAAATTCACTTGATGCTACAGTTTATAGTTTCAATAAATGTATTTATATCCAAATTGAAATATTTCAAAATGCAGAATTAATTATTTACGACCTAAATGGAAAACAAATAATTAATGAATTTTTGCAAAATAAAAGCGAATCAATTAGCATGATAAATTATCCTGCCGGTGTATATTTGGTGACATTGCTGAATGATGGGAAGCGGTTTGACAAAAAAGTATTCATTGAGTAAATCGTTGGAACCACTGGTTATAACAAAAGCTTTGCAAAATGGCTGGGTTAATTGCACCTATGAAAATTATAACTATACATAAATATTTATCCAAACCATAAACTATATCGATTAGTTGCCGCCACTTCGCAAAGCTTCAAAACGTTATAGCCAATGGTTTTCCGACGTTTTCAGCAATTATGGATTGTTGAAAACATGGGCTATTTTAAGTATATTTGTTGACATATTAATACTATGAAAAAGTTAAGTATATTTTTTATAATGCTATATCTGCCTCTTAGCAGTTTTTCGCAGACGCCAGATATTGAATGGCAAAATACAATCGGAAGCAATGGCGATGACTTTCTCGTTACAGTTCATCAAACAGAAGACGGCGGTTATATTCTAGGAGGTTATTCCTACGGTGGAATATCAGGAGATAAAACTGAAGCGGGTCTTGGTTTCGCCGATTATTGGATTGTAAAATTAAATACTTTCGGAGCAATAGAATGGCAAAATACCATCGGTGGAAATTCTAATGATATATTGACTCAACTTGAAGTAACTTCAGATGGGGGCTATATTTTAGGAGGTTATTCGGACTCAGGAATCTCTGGCGATAAAACTGAAGCAAGTTTAGTTTCAAGCAATGATTATTGGGTGGTAAAAATTGATGATTTTGGTAATATTCAATGGCAGAATACGATTGGTGGTGCTGGAAATGATGAATTAAGAGGTATTGACCAAACAACAGATGGTGGATATATTTTAGGAGGAAGGTCAAATTCTCCTATATCAGGCGATAAAACGGAAGCGAGTGATGAGTATTACGATTATTGGGTAGTGAAAATAGACATCTTAGGGAATTTGGTATGGGAAAATACTATCGGTGGAAATGAATATGATTACCTTTATTCGGTATGTGCAACGATTGATAATGGTTGCTTGATCGGCGGTATGTCAAATTCACCAATTTCTGGTGATAAAACAGACGACGCATATACAGGTAGTGGTGATTATTGGATTTTAAAAATTGATAGTTTAGGAAATATAATATGGCAGAATGCAATTGGGGGAAATGGCACAGATTGGTTGATGTCTATTCACTATGCTAATTCTGGAGGATTTATATTGGGTGGTTATTCATCTTCAAATATTTCTGGCGATAAAACTGAGAACAATAGGGGAGAATATCCACTTACAAATGATTATTGGGTCGTAATTATTGATAGCGGAGGAATTGTTCTTGAAGAAAAAACAATCGGTGGTTCTTATGATGATCGGTTGAAGTGTCTGCAACCTGTAGATAGTGGATTTATTATTGGCGGATATTCATTCTCCGGTATTTCAGGTGATAAGACGGAGCCAAACATTGGTTTTGAGGATTACTGGTCTCTTAAATTGGATTCTATAAACAGTATTGGATGGCAAAAAACATCTGGTGGTTGGCTTGATGATTTGCTCACAGGCATTGCGGTAACACTTGATAACGGATATATACTTGGCGGATATTCGTCTTCACCAATATCAGGTGACAAAACGGAGGAATCCATTGGCGCTAATGATTATTGGGTTATTAAATTACAAGGCGATTGCACTAATTATTCATTTTATGCCGATGATGATTCGGATGGTTATGGAGCAACTTCAGATTCCGTATTGGCATGCACTCCACCTGATGGATTTGTCCTAAATAAATTAGATTGCGATGATTCAAATGCTGCTATTCACCCCGATGCTGCAGAAATATGCAACTCCATTGATAACAATTGTAACGGTGAAACCGATGAAGGGTTACCTCTCTTTACATTATATGCGGATATTGACGACGATATATTCGGTGATGCGCTTTCAGACAGTACCTCATGCATGGCTGAATTAATCGGTTATGTGGAGGATTCCACTGATTGTGATGATGGAAACAACCTTATTCATGAACCAATGCAATATTTCGCAGATATGGATAGTGATAGTTTCGGTGATGCAGGCAATACTGTATTTTCTTGCACTTTGATTTCGCCATCCGGTTATGTAACAGATAGCTCGGATTGCGATGACACCAACGCGACAATTTATCCGGGCGCAGAAGAAGTATTAAACAACTTTGATGATAATTGCAACGGTTCAATTGATGAAGGGGTGGTTCTTATAGAAAATATTATCCACTTCAATTTTGAAATTTTCCCAAATCCGAATGATGGTAATTTTCAATTAATTTTAAATAATCCAAGCTCAGAAAAAGTAATTGTTAAAATTTATAATTCATTAGGTGAAGAAATTTATTTCGCTCAACCTTATGCAGTGAACAATTTAAATATAAGATTACCCCAGTCTTTTATCGGTATTGGAATTGTTAATGTCAGTATTGGAAATAACTATATCAATAAATTAATCAGCGTATTTAAATAAATTTCATTTAACCAAAACCCATGTTAAAATTATTCAATGCCAATTACAAAAAACATTTATTATGAAGAATTTACTTTTTATATTTATTTTACTGGCAGTCTATAAATTAAATGGACAAACAAAAATCGGAAGTAGCTCCACTCCAGTTACATTTACGAATGATCCTACATGCACCGGGTGTGTTGATTTACCTGCTAAATTAACTATTGCAGATGCACAAGCTGATGGAAGCACTAAAGGTGCTGCCACATTCTTTGGCCTGGATTTTAATTCAAGCAGTGGTCTTATTTCAATTGATTATCCAAATGCCCAACTTGCAACGGGCAGCCAAAATGGCTTCGTAGCATGGACCGGCACACAAACATTTGGTGGAATCAAGATATTTGATGGAAATGTGTCATTAGCATCCACAAGAACATTATCCTTATGGAATGGCTCAGAAACCACTCCTTCGCTATTGTTTTCCGATAACAACACAGGGTTTGGTTTTTTAACTACCCCGAGCAATACCTGTTTTCTTTCATTTGACGGAATTTACAGGTATCAATTTTTATCTGGAGAATTTGATATGAAAAACTGTGCGAATTTTGTAGCGGGTGCTGGCAAACTTGATATTAATATTACGCATGATGCAGATTCCGAATCTCCAAAACAAGATGGAGGCGTTAGTGTTTCAACATATTCAGGCACTGAAACAAAAACCTGCACATTTGGAGGGCGCACTGCGAATGGAACCGAAAGTGTACCTGCAAGCACTATACTTGATCAGGCAATGGTGGAATTTATAGGGAAAGGCTATGTTCTTTGTCCATTTGAAGACCCAGCGGATTGTGATGACTATGGTTTTGAACATACAAATCGTGGTGTATTTGGTGTATATGCATCAGAAACGCATTCCCTAAGTTCCCAAGGTGCTTATTGCGCAATCCAAACGACCAGGATAGGCACAACAAATGATCATTTCAGTTTTTTGATAGATGCGGCAGGAAATGGTGGACTAACCTACAATAAAATCATACCAATAGCATATCCTGATCTATGGAGCGACGGTACTGATCCGGAAGATGATTATGACAGCAGATTTTTCACAGTAGAATCTGAGACAAATACAACAGATGTTGGATTATTTCTCCAAAACAACAATGCCGCAAAGGGAATAAATATTTGGCTTGACAACGACCAAGATATCTCCTATTTCGACAATATAAGAAACTCAAATGGCGCTGCGTTTAAATTCAGATTAAAAACTGCAGGCACGTCTGTTACCGCAATGACGATAAATGCGCATGGATCCAATATTGGCGGAGGAACCCCTGCTTCAGGAGAAACCTTTTCTGTGGGTTCAAATCGTGATTTAATTGTTAATTCATCCGGGAAATTATCTAAATATCAGAATTCAACAATTTCTGACGGGGAATTGCTGATTGGCAAAACATCGGGCAGCACTTTTGAAAAAGCAACACTTACCGGATCATCAGGTATATCAGTAACAAGTGGCAGTGGTTCAGTTACGCTTTCAGGGTTTGGCTATTCGGAACAATTCGGGTTTGGACAGTTTAACCCAAACGATGCGGCTAATTATTATGGAGGGGGACAGGTGCAATCTTCCGGCACTACCGCCGGTGTAAGTCGGATTTATATCCCAAAGACTGGAACAATAAAAGTATGTTATGTCGTCTTTGACAATGCCGGAACATTAGGTTCTAGTGAGTCATCCACTATTTCTATACGTGTTGAAAATACTACTGACTATACTGTGTCATCAACTGTTACAAATGATAGTAGACCAACTGTATTCAGCAATACATCAATGTCAGTTCCTGTTACAGCGGGACAATATATCGAAATTAAATGGTTTACACCTACTTGGGCAACTAATCCAACATCTGTGCGGTTAAGTGGCACTATATATATCGAATAGAAATAATTATATTGATAAAACCACTGGCTATAACAAAACCTTTGCAAAATGGCGGGTACTGAGTACCCAAGAAAATTAATCTTAAAGTAAAATTATAGCCTACCATGAATTATATCGTTTAGTTGCCGCCACTTCGCAAAGCTTCTAAACGTTATAACCAATGGTTCAGCAAAATCACAGTCCCAATGCAACGTGCGACAG
>CAZXBG010000203.1:0-5254 GCA_964638865.1 uncultured Chitinophagales bacterium
TAGTTTACTGCTTTACATAGGAGGTGCTGTTAGCGGTTCGTGCTTTTCTGTCTACAGTGCAGTATCGTTTGAAATTGTCTGGCATATTGGTTGTCAAAAAAATATCCACCTTACAAGTCCGACCACGATAGCAATTGCAGTTGAAATCATAAATATCATTGTCATCATCGACCCGGATGCAAATGATACTTCTTTGTTCTGTAAATTGCCTGAAGATGTCGCTGCCTTTTGAAATAGAAAAAAAAGTAAGCCAACAATTAAACCGCTTATGCTACCGTAAAGCAGTCCGCTTTTTAATGGACAGCTAAGTGCAAATGCCCAAACAAGTCCCGAAATAGCCCCAAGTATTGCAGCCATTAGTGATGTCGAAATAAACATTCCGATTGTATTTGCTCTGTCCATTTAAGTGGTTTTAGTTTGTTCTTCTGATAATTTTTTCTTTACTATATAAAGTCCGACAACAGCACCAACAACTCCCATTATTACTGGTAGTCCACCTGCCGTTAGATTAAGCTGAACACTGTCAGTGTGAAACCCTAAATAACCTAAGACAAAAGAAGCCCCAGCTCCAAAAATCCAAAGTGTCGCTAAAATAACCGCTGTCTTGAATTTGTGTTGTGGTGCGATTTGAGAAGCAACCCAAACAATAACTAATGCGGTGAAAAAAGGTTGTAATACTTTTTCAGGTAGTTCAGGGTATGGCGTAATGAAAGGGCTGTCTCCTCCACTAAGTGTCCGATATAAAACCCAATGAACGGGAAATGTTACAAGCACTCCCGCAATTAATGAGATTGGTAACACTCCAATCCAACTCAACCAATATTTAAATCCTTTGTCCATGTCTGTCGTTATTTGTTCTAAAGTCTCATGCTTGAACGGTCGTCATAGCATATCCTATAACGTTTTGCAGATTTGCGATGGGCGGGTTTTTCAGCACAATTGTTGATGCGTAGCACTGAACTTTCTATTACCACAAAACTGTCTGCGGAGCACGAAACCCCGTCTATTGCAAATGTGCTGTTATAGCCAGTGGTTTTTCGATTATTGATACAGTTAAGAAATTTGAATTAAAGTCTTTCTATCAAAACATAATAATCATAAGTCATACCTGATGCACTTGTGTAATTGAATGAGCAGGTAATCGGTGTTCCAGATTTGGCATAAACTGTCATACAGCCACTAATTATTCCTGAGGTGGTATTGTTTACAGTTGTTCCATTGATATTATTTGTGTTTGCCGAAGGCCAGGTTTTGTTTACTCCATCTGATGGATTTGTAAATGTTACAGTAAATGGGCCTAAGGTAGAAGCGCCAGTTCCGGCAACTGTTATTGTGGCCATCCAGTTAACCCTATAATAACCATCAGCTGGGGCACTGGATAATAAGGTTAGCGTTCCAGATGCAGCTGTCTTTCCAATACCGTGCTCTTCATGTATCTCAGCTGGTATTCCACCATTAACTGTTGAGGTATTATCATATTTAACAACCTTCCCGCTGCTAGATACCTGAAATTCGCTTGTATTACCAATTGTAAAAAGATTGTCAGGCGATGTGTCTGCGCCAATATTTACGCCTGTTGTATTAATTGTCATATTTGTCGTTGAACTTCCGGCCGCCGCAGTATTAGATCTAAACGTCATTGATGAAGTACTTTTTATATTATCTAAATATACAACATCATTACTATTATCAAACCAAAGATTAACACCCGCTCCACCGCCTCCGGTGCTCCCTCCATTTTGTATAAGGAGACCCGCGTCTGAGGTGTTGGTTTCTGATTCTATCGAGAAAAAACGATTTTTATAACCTGTACCAGTATCCCATCCATAAGGAGTAGAAGTGTGGAATACCGGGCCTGATGACGTTTTATAAACCAAACCAGCATTTCCTGCATGGTCAACTAAAAAACTGTAGTGATCAAGTATTTCATCTATTTTTGTTGTCTGAATTGCACAATATGCTGGTTGAGATGTTGATGTATGTGAAAGTGAAGCATATACTCCAAATACTCCCTTGTTAGAAGGTTCAAAACCTTTAGCGTCGGCTCCTGAGCAGTCAACACCACAATTGCCCTTACCAGTAAATTCTGCCATAGCCTGATTTTGTGCAGTGGCGTGGGGAGAGGCAAATGTTCCAGAGGCAGTTCTTCCAGTAAAAGTGGAGGTCTTTAAGTCGGCATCAGTTCCGTAAGTGGTTACATTAAGACCACCGTCTTGAGGAGAACCGCTATCTAAACTTGCATCGTGATAAACATTTAAGTCGAGTTTTAACAGCAATTCGCTAGGAATGTTGGATGTGCCGAATTTTCCCTCATTGTCAAATCCGAAATGGTAGTTACTTGAAAAGGACATTAATATTTGACTAGATTTAAAACTCCAACCATTTGAAGGATATAGTGAACTTGAGATTGAAGGAGCAGATTCAGTACCTTTTGGAACAAAAAACCTTACTCCAGTTCCAGAAACAGTCAAATCACTAGTAAATGTTTTCGGCCCGGAAAAGGTTTGACCAGCTCCGGAAGTATTAACAACTCCTCTTGTGGAGGATCCGGCATCCGGAAGATTAAATGTAATAACCCCAGCAGTTGTTGAAATGTCGATGTTGAAATTAGACCCAGTTGTCCCAGTTAGCAATTGCTTATATTCAAATCCATTTGCAGCCGAATTCATTCCGATTAAATAATTTGCAGTTCCAAAAGTACTTAATCCGCCTAAGGTAATTGAGGCATTTAGTGCCTGACATGTTACTCCGCCCGTGCCAGCGGCAATTGTTAATGGGGGGCTTATGCATAGAGTTTGAGCGTTAATTATAAATGCGCTAAATATTGGGATTATTAAGAATAAGAATTTCATAATTATTAGATTTATTGGCGGATTAATAAAAAATAATTATTGGATGATATCGATTAATTTAATTAATGAATAATTTTCGGATTGAATGTGAATAATTAATGGCTCATTTAATTGTTCGCGTAAATTTATTTCAATGCTATTTATATTATGACATGATTCAAATAGTATTGCTTTTCCTAACATATTAAATATTCCTATCTTTGTTTCTTTTGTATTTATATCGCCCAGTTTTATTTCAAATTTTCCATTGTTTGGATTTGGAAATATTTCAACCATTATTATGTTATTAATTTCATTTATTGTAACCCCTTCATCAATTAAATCATTACAATTATCATCCAAATTATTCAATATTTCTACAGCACCCGGATATATTTCTGGGTTAGTGTCATCACAATCTGTACTGTCAATTACAAAACCTGCAGGAGGCAATAAACTGCAAAATAAATCTGAATTAAACTCATCCCCGAAGAAATCACCATCCGTATCAGCATAATATTCAATTGTCACGTAAATTAAATTATTTGTGTCATCGCAATCGGAGCTATCTTCTACAAAACCCAGTGGTGGGAAATCAAAACATGTTATTATTAAGGACAGAATATTTCCAAAACCATCAAAATCAGCATCTTCATAATATGTATATATTGGTAAGCCTTCATCAATGATAAAATTGCAATTATCATCCAAATCATTACATACTTCAAGAGAAGATGGATTAACTAAGGAATCTAAATCATTGCAATCAGTATTGTCTAAAACATAGCCCAAGGGAGCAAAACATGCTGAAAGAGAATCTGAATTATTTCCAAAACCATCATCATCGGCATCTTCATAAAATGTAATGTGTGTGCATTCTTCCGGAAATAGTTTCACTATCCAAAAATCTTGAGAGCCAACATTATCTTCAATCTTATCACCAGAGATTGGTGAAAGTGAGTTACCCCCTAAAATATAGCCATTATCAAGGGTTTGCGCAATATTTTGAATGACATCATTTGACCAACCTCCGATGGTTTTTTGCCATAAAATATTACCAATATTATCTAACTTAATAGTCCAATAGTCTTGAAAGCCAATATTTGCCTCTGTTTTGTCACCTGAAATTCCAGACGAACTATAACCTCCCAAGATATAGCCCTCATCCTGGGTTTGTTTTAAACTATTCAAAACATCTGATAAGCTTCCTCCAATTGTTTTTTGCCATTGAATATTTCCTGAATTGTCAAGCTTAATGACCCAAAAATCGTAATCGCCTTTATTTATTTCTGTTTTGTCGCCTGAAATTCCCGAATTAGATAATCCACCTACTAAATATCCATTATCAAAAGTTTCTTCTAAATCATAAAGCCAATCTTCTTGACTTCCTCCAATTGTATTTTGCCATTCTATCAATCCTGAACTATCTAATTTTAGTATCCAAAAATCATTGCTACCAGAAATATTTGGCTCATTTTTATCACCTGAAATACCAGAATTACTATATCCACCTATTAAATAACCCGCATCAGATGTTTGAATGGCACTGCGAAGCAAATCAGTATTACTTCCACCAATATCCTTTTGCCAAATAATATTACCTATTGGATCAAGTTTTAGCACCCAATAATCTTGGCTACCGCTGAATGTTGCATCTGTTTTATCGCCCGAAATAGGAGAATTTGAATATCCGGCTAAAAAATATCCCCCGTCTTGAGTTTGACTAACTCCATATAAAATGTCATCGCCTGCACCTCCAATGGTATTTTGCCAGACAATGTTACCCAAGCTATCCAGTTTTACAATCCAATAATCATAAGATCCCGCAATACTTGCTTCTGATTTATCACCAGAAATTGGAGATCTCGAACTGCCTCCTAATATATAACCACCATCAATAGTTTGATCAACACAATAAAGATCATCCGGTCCGCTTCCTCCAATTGTATTCTGCCAATCAATGAAACCAAGAGAATTTAATTTAATTATCCAATAATCGTTATTACCAAGGTTATCTTCTGTTTTGTCTCCTGAAATTCCGGACATTGATGAGCCACCAATAATATATCCACTATCAATAGTTTGGGTTATTGTTAAAACATCTCCAATATCCCCACCTATTGTATTCTGCCATTCAATTCCAGGTGCTTGTGCAGTGCAAAATATTCCTTGCAACAGGAGTATGAAATATGATATTATCTTGTACATCGTGAATAAAAGCCTGTAATAGCATTAAAATTAAAAAAAATCTTTCAATTTAACAAATCTTTCTAAATTCGACCCATTTTACTAAGTCCAAGCAGTATTAAACTTCTCTGCCATCCAGTTAAAACAAAAGGGGTCTTAAAAGGTTGAAAATAGAACTGTGATCTTGCTGAACCATTGGCTATAACGTCAGAGTGTGAAAAAACCAATTCCTTCAA
>CAZXBG010000204.1:0-5123 GCA_964638865.1 uncultured Chitinophagales bacterium
TTAAATTAGGAAATTTATTTACTCTTTTCATTCGTGCATTCGTGGCTAATTTTTTTCATCCGTATTGTGGACAAAAAAAAGTTGCTACGAACCTGACTGCCGTCATGCAGGTGCACGAATTAACAACCATAATTATGGCGTGTTTATTTTGAAATTTGTAAGAATTTGGCACAAAAAAAGGCATCATATTTACATGATGCCTTTTTAAAATTAAAAAATATTTATTCAATTATCATACCTGCACCCACAGTTGAATTTGTTCCTTCATCAATAATAATGATGGAACCGGTATTTCTGTTGCGGCGATATTCGTCGTAGAATAATGGAACGGTTGTGCGCAATTTTACTCTGCCTATTTCATTAAGCGTTAAACTGTCAACATCCTGAATTCGGTGCAGTGTATTTACATCTACTTTGTAAAGTATTTCTTTTACTACACAACGAGCATCTCGTGTTGTGTGTTTAATGGCATATTTACCATTTAATTGCAATGGTTTTTTATCATCCATCCAACACAACATGATATCAATTTCTTGCCCTACTTTAGGAACATTATTTTCACGCACTATCATATCTCCTCGGCTGATATCAATATTATCTTCCAGTATAAGTGTTACACTTTCCGGTGGAAATGCTTCTTCCATATCTCCGTCGATAGATTTAATTGCAGCAATTTTTGATGTTAATCCTGATGGTAAATGCATTACATCGTCGCCCGGTTTAAAAACTCCACCTGCAACTCTTCCTGCAAACCCTCTGTAATCGTGATACTCGTTACTCATCGGGCGAATTACATGCTGAACCGGAAAACGGCAATCGATTAAATTATGATCAGAACCTATGTGTACGGTTTCTAAATTATATAATAGCGTTGTTCCTTCGTACCAAGGCATATTTTTGCTATGGTCAACTACATTGTCGCCAAATAATGCACTAATTGGAATAAAGCGTACATCTTTCACATCCAATTTAGATGCAAAATGGCGAAACTGGTCAACTACTGCATCGTATTTTTCCTGGCTGTAATCAACAAGATCCATTTTATTTATACAAATAATGATATGCGGAATTTGTAATAAAGATGCGATGAAGGAGTGGCGATATGTTTGTTCCACAACACCGTGACGCGCATCTACCAAAATGATTGCAAGGTTTGCAGTAGATGCACCCGTTACCATATTTCTTGTGTATTGAATATGGCCCGGTGTATCTGCAATAATGAATTTTCTTTTAGGTGTTGCAAAATAACGATAGGCAACATCAATGGTAATTCCCTGTTCGCGTTCTGCTTTTAAACCATCGGTTAATAATGCAAGATTTACATATTCTTCGCCGCGTTGTTTAGATTGTTTTTCTATTGCCTCCATCTGATCAACAAAAATGGATTTGGAATCGTATAATAATCTTCCAATCAAAGTTGATTTTCCATCATCTACAGATCCTGCAGTTGTAAAGCGCAATAATTCCATGTTAAGATATCCATGGCTATTAAATGTTCCGTCTTCTTGAACTAAATGTTGCATATAAAAAGTTAATTAAGCTTGAGTTTAAGTAATTGAAAATACCGTGATTAAATAATTAAAAGTATCCTGTTTTTTTTCTGTCTTCCATTGATGTTTCACTGCGTTTATCATCAGAGCGATTTCCTCTTTCGGTAACACGAGTTGTTGCTACTTCATAAATGATTTTTTCTACGGTGTCGGCATCGCTTTCAATAGCACCGGTAATAGGAAGGTCGCCACAAGTTCTGAAACGTATTTGTTTAGAGATTACTTTTTCGTTTGGTCGTAATTTTACCCATTCCGGATGTGTAGAAATAAATGTTCCATCTCTTTCAATTACTTCGCGCTGATGTGCAAAATATAATGTTGGAAGCGTAATATTTTCCTGGAAAATATATTGCCAAACATCCATTTCTGTCCAGTTAGAAATTGGAAATATGCGGAAATGTTCGCCGATATGTTTTCTGCCATTAAATAAATTCCATAATTCAGGTCTTTGATTTTTTGGATCCCACTGACCGAATTCATCACGGTGAGAAAAGAATCTTTCTTTTGCACGTGCTTTTTCTTCATCGCGACGAGCACCACCCATTGCGGCATCAAATTTATTTTGTTCTACAGTTTCTAAAAGTGTAGTTGTTTGCAATGCATTTCTACTTGCATTCATACCTTGTTCTTCAATTGCAGTTCCTTTTTGAATGGAATCTTCCACAGAACCAACAATTAAACGGGCACCAACTTCTTTTACCAACCAATCGCGGTAAGCAATCGTTTCCGGAAAATTATGACCTGTATCGATATGAACTAAAGGAAATGGAATTTTAGCAGGCCAAAATGCTTTTCTTGCAAGATAAACCATAACGATAGAATCCTTTCCGCCGCTGAATAATAATGCAGGATTTTCAAATTGTGCCGCAACTTCACGCATTATAAAAATGCTTTCTGCTTCCAATTCTCTTAAGTGCGTTAAACTGTAACTCATGTATACTGTTTTTATTAATTTATAATTATTGAATGCGGAATATTGTTTAAGTATTCCGGTTTATTTATTTTTTAATGACTGGTAATATAAAGTCAAGCAACATCTTCACACTCTCCTCAATTTCCATTTGATCGGTTCTGATTTCCAAATTTGGATTTTCCGGTGCTTCAAAAGGCGAAGTAATTCCGGTGAAATCAGGTATCAATCCTGCCCTTGCTTTTTTATATAAACCCTTTACATCACGTGCCTCACAAACTTCGAGTGGTGCATTAATATAAATTTCCAGAAAATCATTTTCCCCAATTAATTGCTTCGCCATTTTTCTGATCTCGTTGGTCGGACTTACAAAACTGTTTATTGTAATTATTCCGCAGTTCAGAAGTAATTTGCTCACTTCTGCAATTCGTCGGATATTTTCAATTCTGTCGGCATCAGAAAAGGAAAGGTTATTATTAATCCCGGAACGGATATTATCTCCATCCAACAACATGGTAAGATTACCCTTCGCGTGTAATATTTTTTCAAGTTGCTCTGCGATGGTACTTTTACCTGACCCGGACAAGCCGGTCAGCCAGATCACTTTTGCGTTCTGCCGTAAAAGCTCCTCTTTATCACTTCGCAGTAAAAGCCTGTCGAATATGGGATGAATGTTGTCTTGAACGCCTTTCATTTCTTAAAATAGTTTCCAAATTGCGCCGCAAAGTTACAAAACGACATCCGTTTTATTGATGAATGACTGAAAGAAAGGGTTGTATCCTGCATTTTTTTAAGGTTTATATTTTTATCAGCTTCCATTTTCCCCTTCTGAAAAGGATGATAAACGCTACTGCCATAAGCGATTCGGAGATTGGGATCGCCATATAAACACCGGACGAATTGAGTCCCAATGTAACAGCCAGGAAATATGCCAATGGTATTTGTATGAGCCAAAATCCCACAAAATTGATCAAAGTTGGCACCTTACTGTTTCCTGCACCATTAAAGGCATTTGCCAGCACCATTTCATATCCATAAAAGATATAGCCCAAGCAAACAATGCGCAAACACTTCACTCCTTCCTTAATCACTACCTCTTCCTCCGTGAATATGCGCAAAAAGTTTTCCGGGAAAATCATGAAGATGACAGTTACAATACCCATGAAAATGAGGTTAAAATAACCCGTGCGCCATACAGCCTTTTCAGCCCTTTCGGGGAGTCCTGCACCGAGGTTCTGGCCCACCAAAGTGGCAGCGGCATTGCTGATTCCCCATGCCGGCAAAATGGTAAAAATGAGAATTCTGATAGAAATGGTATAACTCGCAAGCACCTGTTCCCCAAAATTGCTCATGATGCTCATCAAAAATATCCAACTGGAAGAAGCAATAATGAACTGACCGGTAGCGCCTGCAGAAACTTTTACGAGTTTGGCTATGATATCCGCTTTTAATCCGAAAATCTTTCCCTTTAGATGAATAAGTGATTTTCCATTTAGGAGATGATAAATCTGATAACTTACTCCAACTGCCCTTCCGATATTTGTTGCAACGGCCGCACCTAAAAGTCCAAGTTCGGGAAAAGGTCCTATTCCAAAAATAAACATGGGATCTAATATGATATTGATACCATTTGCGATGATCAGACTTCGCATTGCAATTCCCGCATCACCTGCTCCACGAAATATTCCGTTGATGAGGAACAACAACATGATGGTGATGTTTCCCGACAACATTAAACGAGTGTAACTTACACCATAATCGACGAGGCTGGCACTTGCACCCATCATTTCCAGAATATTGCGCGAGTAGAAAATTCCGATAATAGAAATGATTAATGAAATTCCTATGCCACCATAAATTGCCTGAACGGCGGTAACCTTTGCTTCTGCAATATTTTTTTCTCCCACCCTTCGTGCCACTAAAGCAGTTGCACCGATACTTAATCCGAAACCGAGTGAGTAAATGATTGTGAGCGTGCTTTCTGTTAATCCCACCACAGCAACAGCCTGAATACTTACTTTGCTCACGAAGAAAATATCAACCACGGCAAATAAACTCTCCATGAACATTTCGAATATCATGGGAATTGCGAGCATGAAAATAACCCTGTCGACACTGCCGGTGGTAGTATCTACATTTTCTCCTTTAAGCGCTTGTATAAATAATTTGAATATTGCTTTTTTTTGAACGGTCATGATAAAATAATTTGAAAATGAAAACTGTATGTTAAAACCACCTCAATAAAACAGTCCAACCAGTGGCTGCAGATTTATTGAAGTTAAACGGAAGGAAAGGCAAGAAGCCTTTTATACAATGTTCATATACAATAGAATGGATACAAAAATAAACAGGATATTGATTTATCAAAAAAGAATTGGTAAAACAAATTCAAATTAAGCTTGATAGATTCAAAATTTTAATCGCTGAATGCGGGATATTTTGTGATGGCCACGGTATTCAGCATTGCATAGTAGGATGGAGCAGAATTCGGCAAGAAATAGGATATTATTATTTAACATTATGGAATATTTTTTCCAAATAATGCCTTTAACTGGAAAATATTTGCCAATTGCGCTTGAGATTGCCTTTTTACTGGAAAATATTATTCTTCGAAAATGCTTTATAATGGAAGATATTTACAATAAATAGAGTCATAATGGAAA
>CAZXBG010000205.1:0-5103 GCA_964638865.1 uncultured Chitinophagales bacterium
TATCCAATAAAACGATTGATGATGTTTGATAATAAATGCAATCTTGTGCATATGTATCTATTCGCTCTGCGATTATTTTATTCCCATCAGGAGAAATACAAAAAAATCTATACCATTTACTAAAACAGCCCTTCACAATCTGCTCATATGCATTATTAAAAATATTTACCTTGAATAATCCAAGAGTATATTTTGTGTAATAGATGTCTTGGTTATTAGGGTGCCAATTTATACATTGAATTCTGTCATAACCGCTATTGTTTGTGTTTACTAATAAGGTATCAAAATAGAGATCATCAGTTTCAGTAATTGTAAGATCAGGTGCGTCACGGTAGCCATTTGCTGCAGCTAATATTGAATTTGTTGAAACATCTGCTAATACAAGCGGAAAGGTAGTTATCGTATCGAAAACATTGGTAATCAAGTTTAAAAATATGCCATTCCCGCCTTCATTGTCAGTAAAACAAATATTATTGGCATCTATCCAATCTGGCCATATATTTAAACTTCCATAAGTGATCTGAAGTATATCTGTTCCATCTGAATTTATTATATAAACTTTGGCGTCAACATTAAAAAGTATTTTATTATTTTCATTCCACTTAGGTTGACTTAAATCAAATGCATTATCAGCTATTATGTTTTTCTCTCCAGTTATATAATTATAGGTGCAAATGTGATTGTAGCCTGAGTCATAGTTTATTTCAATATATACAAACTCAGATCCATTATTGGGATTGAAATATGGTGCTTTGAACTGCTGAGACGTTTCACCATAAGCAGTAATAAGGCACGGATTATAAACTTCTGGACAATCATCAATAATTCCTACAGGAGGGTCTTTTTCACAACTAATTATGAAAAAAAGCCCTCCTGCAAGAAAATAAATCTTAATTAATGGGCAATTCATCCCTATTAAAGTTTAATCCATTTCAAACTTACTCTGTTTTCCTCTGATTGCAAATTAATCAGGTAAATGCCCGGTGGCAATTCTGCTAGACCTGAGTTAGATATATATTTTTTATTGCTGAATGTTATTTGGTCTTCTACAATTACCTTCCCTGTTATATCTGTAATTTGCAATTTATTAAAATTATTTTCAGTTAAAGCAGAATCAAAAATTTCAAAATAATTTGACCCCGGGTTGGGGTAAATACTTAAACGATCTTCAGAATTTATATCCTCTATTGCAGATGCAGGTGTGGGATCATACAGGTGTAATGTATATGCAAGTTTAGTTGTTCCTGCGTTGTCGCACGGATACCACAATTCCACCTCATCAAAGGGATACACTGCCTCGTACTTAAAATGATAAAAATATCCTCTCAGGGTGGCAGATGTTTCACTGCAACTTTCAATCACAATTTCAGGCAACGGATTAATTGCATAGTCCGTATATCCCCAAACATTATTGCTTGCATCTAAATCCCACCAATTTAATAAGTCAGCATCACCGATATCATGTGACACTGTTATTGTCAATTCATATTGGTCACAACTATAATTTCCTGCTGAAAGGTCACCATAAGGTTCAGATAAGAAAAATACTTCATCTTCTGAAATTTTATCCGCTGATACAGTACTTACCACTGGTTCGTAGTGCCTTACTTGATAATTTGGCAATTCAATCACATCAAATATAGCACCCGCATTTAATCTCCCATGCCCACTAAAAATATCATAATTTGTTGGGGCCACATCCGTAATATACCTCTGCATTAATTCCTCAACATCCGCCGGAGCTAAATTATTCCAAGTACCAGGACTTCCATTTATGTATGAAAGCATTAATCCAGCAACTCCTGCCACATGCGGTCCTGCAAATGAAGTTCCTGATAAAGGACCACCAAGAAGCAAATCAGTATAAACGTCATCGGCTAATGGTGCACAAGCCATATATAAATCATTTGTTCCCGGAGCAATTAAATCAAGTAAATTGTTAAACACTGAAAAATCTGCTCTATCTCCATCATCATCATTTGCACCAGTTTTAATTACCCAATAATCTGGAAAGCTCGCGGGATAAACAGGGGTTTCTAGTTCAATCCCTAACCACGGAGCTTCATTACCTGATGCAACAGCACAGATGCTTTGGTTTAAAAACATTTGTTTAAATCCATACTGTAAATAAATGCCATCATAATCATTTTCATCCCATTCAACATGATCAAAATCTAATAATACTCCATAACTATGATTACTTATATTTAAACCATAACCATAAGGGGGGCTAATTGCTCCTTCAGCGACTGCTTCAGAGATTTCTGAAGTAGTTGCTGATTCATCATCCTCCAAATCAGATGTCCCAAAGATTTTCATTGCGTATAAAGAAGTTCCGGGATTATCATCATCATCTACATTTCCTCCAGCAATCCCTGCAATCCCTAATGAATTATTTCTCAAGGCACCAGTTAAGCTTGCGCAGGCCGTTCCATGACCCGTTTCATCATTATGTGCAACAGAGAATATATCTACTCCATCAAAATAGTTATTTCCCCCAATAACTTTAGATCCACCTATTCCGCCATAAGTACCATCTCCAAAATCCTCATGCCCCCAGTTTATGCCTCCATCATATACGCCAATTCTAATATCTGGTCTACCGCCAAAATCATACATATCCCATGCGGGTTCTATATTTATATGTGCAGTTGGAGTCAATACAGTATTGTGAAGACTTTCCTGATCCTCATCATAAAGTGGATCATTCGGAATACCAAATTGCACAGCAACATAGTCTTTAAATACGCCTCTATAAATATATTTTTTTGTTTTTAAGGAGTCAATTAATTGATTAATATTTACAGTGGTATCAATTGATACTACAAAATCTGCCCATAATTTAGGAACAAAAACAGAATCGCCAAGTCTTGAAATAGATATGGTGTCACCTTCTGTCATCCTTTTATATATTTTAATAGCTTTAGGCACAAATTGCTGATTACTTCCTTTTAAGAATGGTAAAACAGAATTATAAGTTTCGGAATTAATAACTTCATTTAAACTGCTAAATTCTTTTTGTATATTGTTTACAAATTCAGTGGTTACAGAATCAGGATGAAAACTTATTATCGCGTAATTAAGTGGATAAATATTATTCCCTAGTGAATCCTCGTAAAATTCATTTTCTCTATCATACATTTCATATTTAATAGTTACATACCTTGTAGTATCATCTTCAGTTCTACGACCTTGAACCCAAACATAATTTCCACTTTCATGAATCTTAGTCGGAACATCAATACTAGAATTTAGATTAGGATACTCCTTCTTCCACGCTAAATCACCATCGCTAGTTTCCATTGCAAAAGTTGTAATTTCTTTTTTACCAGTCGTATATTCATAAAAACCACAAACTATCACACGCTCACTTGTAGAATTATACGTAATTCCAGTTGCTTCCGCATCAGTATAATTATCCCTGTTTTGCAAAATTTCTTCCCATTGCAATGTTCCGCTACTGTTGTATTTAACAATTTTCATTAATTTATTTCCAAAACTACTTTCAGCAAATCCAGCTATATACACATTATTACTGCCATCAATACAAATTGCATTACTTCCATCTTCTGCCCCATCATCTTCACTCACTGTCCAAAGCGGAGATAGATCATCATCAAGCTTAATAGTGCGCATATCATAATCATCACCATTAAATGAGTAGCCTGATATATAGAAATTATCACTTGCATCCGTAACCATTCCAGTAGGTCTGTCAAATCCATATCCACTGGCCGCACTCCTTTGACTTTGAATCAAGGTGCCTGATGTATTATATTTTAAGGATGTGTAATCCCAATTTGTAGTGGAAGATTGACTTGCACCGCTTACGAACACATAGGTTCCGTTTGATGCAAGATGTCCAGGTATATCATACAAGCTTGTATAATCATATCGTGCATTCCATTGCGTTGTGCCAGATGAATTTAATTTCAATAGAACATAGTCGTAGGCTGAACTGCTTCCAATACTAGCAGCACAAACGTAAATATCAGTACCAAGTATTAAAATAGACGATGGAATATCATTATTACTACCTGTTCCATTATATGTTGTTGCCCATTGTTGAACACCGCTAGAGTTATATTTTATGACAACTACATCGAAGGTATAACTGTCGGTATTGTGAGTTGCTCCGGCAACAAAAACATTACCACTGCCATCAAGAGTAATCGCCGCACCATAATCAAAGCCGGAAAGAGTTCCGTTATACTCTGTTTGCCAGATTACCGAACCGCTTGAATTCGTTTTGGTGGTGACAATATTAGTTTTTTGGGTAGCATTATGCCAAGTGTTACCAGTAGCATATAAATTATTACTGTAAAGCTTGCTTGCACTCCATTCTATAGTATCAGGGTAATTGAGCTCAATTTCCCATAATTCATTAACGAGTGTTTGAGCTTTAGTTTGAGGAAAATTTAATATGTAAAATAGTGATACCAAGATTGTGTAGGGGTGAAGAATTCTTTTAGCTCTCATTTTTCTAGGATTTAGGTAAGTAAGTATAGAATAATCTGAAAGCTAAACCCACCCTTTTAGCAATCCAAATTTTTAAGGTTATTTTTTCATGAAATGACCTAAATTCACTGAAAACAGTGAGTCCTAATTTATGGACAGTATTAATAGTTTACCAGCACATTATATTTGTAGTAAATTCTCACTTAATTATTATATAGAAGCGGCTGAATGTTCTAGCTATATAAGTGTCAGTAAAAGAATACCATGGAAAAATGACAAATTACTCATGCAATGATCACTATAGTAGAAGAAATATCATTCATTCAAAACGTAATCAATACTTTAGCTGATGGGAAAAATAGATTTTCCTCAGTTGCGTATGAATATTCAAATCCTTGGTTTCCTTTGACACTGGATATTACAGATGAGTTTGACGCATCTTATGGTAGTAATCCGTCTAACAACGTAACCGCACGTTGAACCACGTCTTCCAAAATTAATCCTCTTGCGTTCTCTTTGCATTATGATTAAATCTAAAGTAGATTATCCGTACCAAGTAAATCAATGGAAGGAAGTTGGCGGCACGATGGCCGGCTATTGCAAAGAAAAAGAAATATCCTACCAAACATTTATGTATCATGCAAG
>CAZXBG010000206.1:0-5054 GCA_964638865.1 uncultured Chitinophagales bacterium
TTCCTTCCCTCCTATTTCATAAAAACATTCCCCGGCCAAACAGCATTCTCTCCTAACTCTTCTTCAATTCTGATCAACTGATTGTATTTTGCTATCCTGTCGCTGCGGGAGGCAGAACCGGTTTTAATTTGTCCGCAATTCAGGGCAACTGCGAGGTCGGCAATTGTAGTATCTTCTGTTTCGCCGCTTCTATGGCTCATTACGGTAGTATAATTTGCTCGTTGCGCCATCGAAACTGCATTAATTGTTTCTGTTAAAGTGCCAATCTGATTTACTTTTACCAAAATGGAATTCGCAATATTTTCTTTAATTCCTTTGCTCAGTCTTTTTACGTTTGTGCAGAAAAGATCATCACCCACCAATTGAATTTTAGTTCCAAGTTTTTCTGTCATTAATTTCCAACCCGACCAATCATCTTCTGCCATACCATCTTCAATACTCGCAATCGGATATTTTTTACACCAGTTTACCCAATAGTCTACCATCTCTTCAGAAGTTAATTTTCTGCCATCCGACTTTTTGAAAATATACATTTTACTTTCATTGTCGTAAAATTCGCTTACTGCAGGATCGAGCGCTATCAGGATATCTTCTCCGGGAATATATCCTGCACTTTCAATTGCATTTAATACAATTTCAATGGCTTCCTCATTCGTTTGAATATTTGGTGCATATCCACCTTCATCTCCAACATTTGTAGAATATCCTTTATTTTTTAATATTTTTTTGAGATGATGAAATACTTCCACACCCATTCTTAATCCATCAGAAAAATTATCACCACCAATTGGCGCTATCATAAATTCCTGAAAATCAATTTTATTATCCGCATGTGCTCCGCCATTTAAAATATTCATTAATGGAACAGGTAAAGTATTAGCATTTACTCCTCCAACATATCTATATAATGGAATATTCATTTCAATAGCTGCTGCTTTTGCGCAAGCTAGCGAAACTGCTAAAATTGCATTAGCTCCCAACTTCGATTTATTTGCAGTGCCATCCAATTCAATCATCAATTTATCCAATTGATTTTGGTCCAACACATTTTGCCCTTCTAATTCATCCGCAATAAAATCATTTACATTTTCCACTGCTTTTAACACACCTTTCCCTAAATAAATATCAGGATCCTCGTCACGAAGTTCGGCAGCTTCATGCACGCCGGTACTAGCCCCGGATGGAACAGCAGCACGTCCAATGGCGCCAAATTCTGTTGTTACTTCTGCTTCCACAGTGGGGTTTCCTCTGGAATCTAAAATTTGTCTTGCGAAAATGTTAATAATATGGCTCATAGAATTAATTGAGAGTTGAGAATTGAGAATTAATAGATAATTGATTTATTAAATTTAATTAAACTTTCAAAAGTTTCACAAATTCATCGAACAAATATCTGGCATCGTGCGGACCCGGAGTTGCTTCAGGGTGATATTGAACACAGAATGCTTTTTTATCTGTAAGGCGAAATCCTTCGATAGTATTATCATTCAAATTCATGTGCGTTACTTCCATATTTTTTGATGCGCGCACTTCTTCTTCGCGAATATTAAATCCATGATTTTGTGTGGTAATCTCACATAATCCTGTAATTAAATTTTTAACAGGATGATTACAACCTCTGTGACCATGATGCATTTTATATGTTGACACACCATTTGCTAAACCCAATAATTGTTGCCCTAAACAAATTCCGAATAGAGGTACATCCTTGTTTAATATTTTTTTAACGGTTTCTACCGCATATCCCATACTTGCAGGATCACCCGGGCCATTAGAAATAAAATATCCATCTGCTTTAAAATCCTCCGTTTCTTCAAATGCAGTTTTCGCCGGAACAACCTTTAAATAACATCCGCGAAGCGAAATATTTTCCAAAATACTTTTTTTCACCCCGAAATCATACACGATCACCTTTTTTTCCGCATCTGCATTTCCAATAAAATAGGGTGTTTGTGTAGATACTAAACTCGCAAGTTCAAGACCATTCATGTCGGGAACTTCTTTTAATTTTTTAGTCAATTCCGCAATGTCCGTTGTTTCACTGCTTATGATACAATTCATTGCCCCTTTGCTCCGAATATGGCGAACTATTGCACGGGTATCTACATCACTAATTGCAACCAAACTCTCATCCAGTAAATAATCCTGAATGGAATCCTGGGTTAATCTTCTGGAATATTGATTGGTAAAATTTTTAACCGCGAGGCCTGAAATCTTTATGGAATTACTTTCCACATCCTCTTTATAGGTGCCATAATTTCCTATATGCGCATTCGTCATGACTAATATCTGACCATAATAACTTGGATCCGTAAATATTTCCTGATAGCCGGTCATACCCGTATTAAAACAAATTTCACCGGTGGTAGTCCCTATTTTTCCTGCGCTGTAGCCGTTAAAGGCAGTTCCGTCAGCCAATAGTATTACGGCGGGAACTTTTTCGAAGTTTTCCATTAAAAGACAAAGTTAAACAAGAACACAGAATTTGCTGAGTAAAAACCGAATTAGAACCTGAATCTGCACCAAAAGAAATACATATTTTATCCACAGAGGCTCCGAAATACAATTTTATCTCTACATTTAAATTTTTAGGCAATTAAACCAATTGCGAATTTTAATGTCTTTTGTAAAACTATACATTATATGAGAACCACATTGATAATTACAATACTCTGTATTAGCAGCACTTTATTTGCACAACTTTCACCCGAGATTACATCCTGGATAATCAATACAGATGGTGATACCGGTTATGATGGAATTGAGACCAATGTGCAACAGGTTCAATTTTCTGACTATAATGTATATATCAGTTGCACTTGTATTCCGGGTTACGATATAGGTCCCTGGATAGCAAACCCAAATATTCCGGTAAATCAAAATTTTGTTTACAAGATCACGCGAACTCCCGAGCAAAATACAGGCACATTGGTGGAAACGCCAATGGGACACACAGGTGTATGGAGCAATGGGGTGAGTATTTTTAATGCTAAAGATGGAATGAGTTTTGAAAATGAAGGTATTTGGAATCAAAATGCAGTTGTTGTGGAGGGAATTAGTTTCGACGACTGCCTCGGACATCCTGCTCCGAACGGAGAATATCATCACCATTTAAATCCAACTTGTTTATACGATGATGAAAATACTTCAGATCATGCACCTATAATTGGTTATGCATTTGATGGATTTCCGATTTATGGTGCTTATGGATATACTAATGTTGACGGAACCGGTGGAATTTCCCGAATGGAAAGTTCCTACCAATTAAGATCCATTTCAGTTAGAACTTCCCTACCCGATGGAACGGTATTATCGGCCTCCCAATATGGTCCTGAGGTGTCTGTGAGTTATCCTTTAGGGTATTATATTGAAGATCATGAATTTGTGACTGAATCCGGTGATCTTGATGAGTATAACGGAAGATTTTGCATCACACCGGAATATCCGGAGGGCATTCACGCGTATTTTGTAACGCTTGACGAAACCGGAGAAGCGGAATATCCCTATACACTGGGACCTGACTATTATGGATTAGTACAGGCCGGAAATACGGGACCCATGTCAGGGCATAATACCATAAGCGAAACTGTTGAAACCTATGTATCTATTGGTGAAATTGAAGGAGAAAGTATTAAAATGCTTTTATACCCAAATCCTGCATCCTATTATTTATATGTGTATATAGAACCCTCTTATAACAATAATTTATCCTCAAAAATTACGGACCTTTCAGGTAATATTATCCAAACTAAAGAAAATATGCAACCCGGCATCTCCTATACTTTTGACCTTCAAAATGTGAATAGTGGAATTTATTTCATTCATATTTCAGATGAAAATATAAATGGAATTCAAAAAATTATTGTTACAAAATAAAATCTATTGTTTTTTATCTGTAGTTACCACAGGAAATTGATAGGCAAATTCTGCATTATTATTTTGCACTATTTTCATAATTTCAAAAAGCACTTCATCCCGGGTTTTAATATAATCTTCCCAAATTTCATATTCAAAATGCATTTCTACCATTATTTCAATTCCGATGGCTCCAAAATTATAAAGTCCGACATTTATTCCTTCATTCTTTTTGGGATGTTGTTCTCCATAATTTTTTATTTCCTGAATAATTTTATTCAATTGCTCTTGTGAAGTATTATAGGTTAAACCCATATTAAATTGCACCTTCCGCGATGTGCGTCGGGTGAGATTACTCATTTTATTATTTACAATGTTTTTATTGGGGATGGTCATAAAACTGGTATCGAGCGTTCTGATGCGCGTGCTGCGAAATCCTACCTTTACAACCTTTCCGGTTACACCGTCAATTTCAACGAGATCGCCAACTACAAATGGTTTCTCGGTAAATATGGAAATACTACCAAATACGTTTTGCAAAGTTTCCTGTGCTGCAAAAGCTATGGCAATTCCTGCAATACCCGCTCCGGCAACAATGGAATAAATATTCACACCGAATACAGAACCGAGAATAGCTAAGAATGCAATTATCCATATTAATATTCGAATAATTTCCTTTAAAAAAACTACCAGCTGATCGTCCCAGGGATCTTCTGTTTTTAATGCGCGGTGATTTAATACGGCAACAAAAAAATCGCCGAGCCTAGAAACCAACCATGCAACATTTAATACGAATAATAATTTATAAACTCCATTTGATATAACAAACACATAATTTTTCAGCACTTCATTTTCAGGATCAAATGGATAATTAAGTACTTTAAATCCAAAGTAAATGGTCTCTAAAACAATAAGATATTGAAGTGGTTTCAGGATGAGATGAAGAAATTCTTGGGTCAATTCTCCTGCATCCGTCTTTTTTACAATTCTGAATAATAATAAACTGATGAGTTTTGAAATATACCTTTTAAAAATAATTACAAATATAATTACACCTGCCAGCCAGCACCATTGCCGCCATGTATTATGCAAAAACTCAGTATCCAGAAAAGTGGAAATGGTTAAAATCATGTTGCAAATCTACCCTGAATAAGAAAATTTTTAAAATTTTAGTGTTAGCAGATTTTTCGCAATTTTCT